>PUOQ01000079.1 GCA_003552785.1 Dehalococcoidia bacterium | reverse complement strand
CTATCAGGCCCCCATGCTTCGCGCCCCTGGGCTAAAGCATTAAAATCACTTGCATACGGAATCAATACATTATGAGGTGTTTGTATTCACTGCCTACTAAGAGTTGACAGTTACAACAATGCGTGCCAATATGCAAAATTCGTTTATTAATGATAGAATATAACGTAGTTATCCCGGTTTTAAAAACATAGATAATTTACGGGAGGTTACGCTAGCCTGAGGGTTAAAATGAAGGCAAAATATCGAATGATATTTTTACCTGTTCTGTGCCTTGCCCTTGTTCTGGCTCCGGTAAAACTAGCATCCTGCACTTCTACAGAATCAACCGCTGTACCACCATTCCTGCCACCACATTATTACGATTGCATTAAGGCAGACCCGACTGAACTTGCCGAAGCGTATTTCAGCAGTTTTTTAATCTGGCAGATTATGGGCGAAAAATATGATGGCAAGGTCATTGTCTTCAAAGACGTGTTGGTTGAAGAAAGAATGTACATGTTTCTGGATGAAGGCTACATCTGGGTTGACCAGATCAAATGTTACCTGGTTGATATTGATAACATAAAGCGTTTTCAGCCCGGAGACCGGGTTGATGTTGTTGGAGTTAACAAGGGCCCGACTCAATATAATATTGCTATACTCAAGTTTGACAATGTAGTAGTACTGCCGGCAGGTTCGGTGGCTTTGCCTTCAGATCCTGATGCAGGCTCCATAACACCCGGCTACTAGAAACCTGGTTTGATTGGTTATAAGAAGACCCGTGGTTTTTATGCCACGGGCCTTCATTTATAAGGGGGTTCTCGTCTACTTGAAGGGCTATTTCAGTTCTACATGCTTGAACTGATCGCCCAGTTTCTGGCCAGCTTCCAGGAAAAGCTCTTTTACATGGTCATCCATGGTAAAGTAGAAAACCTGCCAGCCGGTGGTGGCTAAAACCTTTGCCTGGTGAACCAGGTTGGCCCTCCGGTTCCAGTCCGAATGCTGAAAAGCATCATCGAGGATCATAAAGGCGCTCTGGCCTTTCATGGCTATACTGGCAAAACCCAGCCGCATCGCCAGGAACACCTGTTCCCGGGCACCGGTGCTGAGCATATTGAGGGGGAAATCTTCGCCTTCTTTCGAGATGAGCCTTAACCCGGCATCCGGGTTGAAGTGAATGTTGGTATAGCGTCCGGTTATCTGGTACAGGGGCTCAAGCAGCTCTTTGCTTTCAAGCCCTGAAGCGATTCGCTCATTCTCTTTCTGGCGCAGATCCTCTACCACCCGGTTAACGTATATTTTGCCAAGTATTTCAGCGGTAATGCTGTGGTACTCGGCTTGAACGCCTTCATAAAGTTCCTGCAGCCGGTTAAACAGTTCAGCCATATCGTCACTGTCACAATTTGTTTCCATGGAAATCTGGCGCTTTAAGCTTTTAAGCTCTTCCCTTTCCTGTTCAATGGAGGCATTTGTTTCTCTTAAATCTTCGTCCAGCTTGCTGTAACGCACAGGGTCCCATTTAACACCCGGGTCTTTACTCAAATATTGTTCCGGGTTTACCCCCAGCCAGGCCAGGTCTTCTTTTATTTCACTTATTTGGCTGTTTAATCTCTCCCGTTCCTGCCTTAAACTGCGGATGGCGTCCTGCCACTCCTCTTGTTCTACCTCCCGCCCTGTGTATTCCTTTAACCTGGTGCTGATCTCGCTTTCCTTTTGGCGAATATCCGGTAGAATACTTGAGTTAACTTCCCTTTGCAGGTCTTCAGAGCGGTTAAATGCTTTTCCCATCTCTTCAATTGCTTTATCCAGGGTTGCCTTGCTGGCAAGCTCGGTTCCGAAAATTTCCCTGTATTCTGCCTTGATGCGTTCCAGTTCCCTGGATTCACCTGCAGTAGATATAGCACGCTGCCAGCCTGTAAAGTAAAGAATTAGAAGCAGTGCCGAAACACCGGCACCGATGGCCATACCGGGGTTAAAACCCAGCCATCCGCTGGCAACTGAACCGGCAAGGGCAAGCAGGGCTAAAATAAAAACAATAATTCCGGGCTTTGCCGCACTCTGGCCGGCAGCTTCTATGTAGATATCCCGGGCTTTTCGGGCCCAGTTGTATTTGTCTGCGTTTGATTTCAATTTTTCAGCTTCGGCAAGTTTATCTTCCATTTCCTTTTTCTTGCTGTTATAAACTGAAATCAGGCTGGTCAGGCTGGAAAGTTTTTCTTCATCCGGCAGGCGGGCAATTTTTACTTCCAGCTCTTTTAATTCTTCTCTTTTGCAAAAAGCCTGGTGCTGCCTTGCTTTCTCCAGCCCGTCAAACTCGGCCTGCAGGGATTTTAGTTTTCTCTCCAGGCTGCTTAACTCCCCGGAAGCGTACTGTGCCTGGGCGCTTGAAATTAGTTTTTCAAGCCTGTTTCGCTTTTCAAGGGCATCGTTTCGCTTCCTGATTTCACCGGTATTGCTCCCGGATATTTTGCCTTCACCAACTCCTGCGTTTTTTATGGTGGCTTTAATTCTCTCCTGTATAACATCAAGCATGCCTTCACCGGAGAGGTATTTTTTTAAAAAGCCATGTCCGGTGGTATCACCCTGGTCAAACAGGAACACCTCACCTTCTTTCACCACCATTAAACGGGAAAAATCCTGCGGCAGGTTTTCCATTTCTTCCCAGTAATCCTCAAGCTTTTTACCCGTTTTGGTAAAGCTTACCGGGTTTTCGCCCAGCCCGGAAACCTGCACGTTTCCGGCAAGGTCCCATTGCCTTAAACCCCATTCGAATTTGGGCTTTTTACCCGTTTTAAAGAGCAGGCTGATAATGGCTTCCACAACCAGGCTTTTACCTGTCTCGTTGGGGCCGTAAACCAGGTTGAAGCCACCTGGTTCGAAGTAAAAATCTTCTTTTAACGGGCCCTCTCTTTTTATTTTGATCTTTTCTATTCTAATTGACATAATTAAACACCATAAATTGTTTTAAGGGCTTCAATTTTTACCTTTTCTTTATCGGGCTCGCCATCGGCCAGGTTCCATTCAGCCTCGTCAATAAGTTGCATGGTGCGCCTGGCAACACTGCCAAGCTGCGGGTCGGCACTGGTTGAAAGCCCGTCTACAATGGGGCCTTCATCTTTATAATAAAAGCTGTAGTCAGAAAAACCGGATTCAAGCGCTTTTAGAACGGCGGTTTTGTCCATGCAGTAACCTGAAGCCACCACCCGCACAACCACCTTGTTTTTGTCTTCCGGGCCAATATCCCAGGCGCTTATCCTTGCTTTGATCTGCTCCTGCAAAGCATCTGTCTCGTTTTCTGAAGGCACGAGAACAAAATTTTCAGAAAAATAGATAACATCCGGTATTATCTGCTGCGATTCAACCTCACCGCTTTCAGTATCAAAAACAAGAAAGCGTCTTTTGCCGGTTTCGTTGATGTCGAGCCCGCAAGGGGAGCCACAGTAATACACATTATCCCGGTCTAATGGTTTGTGGATGTGCCCCAAAAATACCTTCCAGGGCCTGAGCGTGGCTACATTTTCCCTTGAAAGGGGCATGTAGGTTCCTTTTTCCAGGGGGTTAACTTCCTTTAAGCCATGGTAATAATCCCCGTGGCCAACCAGTATCCAGTTTTTGCCCTGAACCTCTCCCAGCATGCCGGAAGCGTGTTCATACATGGTGGCCTTTTCTTTATAAGGAATAAATAGGCAGCCTGCAGAGCCGAATTCCACCCAGGCGGGTTCCGTATAAATAATCGCGTTCTTGCTGGTAATGCTTTTGGAGCTGATTGCGGCATCATGATTGCCGGGTATTATGTGCAATGAAAGCTCCGGAAACTCGCTGCAAAGCCTGTCGAATTCTGAATAATTCTGAAAATTCTTATGGAAAAGATCCCCGGCGATTAACACGTTGGCAATCCCCTGGCTACCGGCGGCTTCCAGGATGTGCTTCAGGGCGTTATGCCGCTGCGGGCTTTCTTCTTTACCGGCCAGGTGGACATCAGCAGTTATGGCAATTTTCACTTCGCACCCATCTCCTTTCTAATTCAAAGTAAAACTTTAATATTTACCGGACATTATAACCTGTGTGTCAATTCAGTGCTTTTTTCTGCCGCCAGTTTATTTCCAGGTTTTATTATAAACCATTTAAATGACATACCCGTTTCAAAGCGTAAGCCCTGCGTTTATTAACCCTACCCGTTTATCCACGGGTAAAGATTTTTACCAAATTCCTGAGCGTTCACCGGCAACTTTTTACCCAGCAGGCAGGGTAAAATGGCTGATTGTACATTGCTTAAAACCT
>PUOQ01000084.1 GCA_003552785.1 Dehalococcoidia bacterium | reverse complement strand
CCCATCCGGGCCAGGAACATTATAATCACCGGGGCCTCGAAAACAATACCCAGCCCGACTATCAACCGGGTGACAATCATTACGTAGTTGGATATACGAATTTGAGTTTCGGCCTGATCTGTCATGAAAGTAAACAGAAAGCTTAGTGCTGGTGGCAGGGCTACGAAATATGCAAATGATACACCTGCAAGAAACATTATTACTATGAACGGCAGTATGGTATAAATAAAACGTTTCTCCCTGCCTGTCAAAGCGGGGGCCACGAAAGCAAAAAGCTGGTAGATGAGGAAAGGCATAGCCAGTATTATGCCGCCTGCCAGGCTTGCCCTCAGGAAGACGCCCAGGTTTTCAATCAGTTCAATGGCAATCAGGTCTACATCGCCTGCAGGCCTTTTTAAAATTTCAATTATCTGGTCTGCGAAAAAAAAGGCGATGGTAGTGGTTATCAGCAGGATAAAGACAGACTTGACCAACCTGTCGCGCATCTCTCTCAGGTGTACCATTATGGGCATGCCCTGAGTCTGTGCTTCTGATGGATCTGCAGCCTGCGGATTACCCCTGGCCATTACCTGCCCCTGGTTCGGACTTTTCCTGCCTGGTGGCAGATTTACCTACGCTTTTTGGTTTATCCGGTGATTTATTGCCCGCTTTAGATGAATCTTTACTGCTTTTTTTGCCGGTTTCCGGTTTGGAAGCAGGTTTTTTTGAGGGCTTTGGTGGTGCTTCTGCCGGCTCTTCCACCACTTCTTTTATTTCTTCGGCTTCTTCTGCCAGGGTCTTCTGGATTTCCTGGCTGCTTTTTTCAAACGCCTCACTTAGCTTCTGGCTGTCTTCAGCAACAGATTGCCGGACTTCGGTAGCTTCTTCTTCAACCATTTTACCGACTTCTTCAAAGCTTTCGCCGAAGTCTTTACTCATTTCACGGGAGTCGCTTTGCAGCTCGGAAACAACTTCCCCCGTTTCCTTGCTCATGGATTCCTGAACCTGCTTTGCTTCACTGGCTACAACATTACTAAGTTCATCGGCATCCTTGTTAAGGGAACTTCTGAGGTCGTATATATCCTTCCGGACGGACTTGAAATCATTTGTTATGCTTTCTTCCTCATCGTCATCGTCTACTCCCAGGGCTTTACTCATCTCACCGGTGAGGCCTGAAGACATTTTTCTGAAATCCCTGACGACCCTTCCGAGTTTTCGTGCTGTTTCAGGAAGCTTTTCCGGGCCCAGAACTATAAGGGCAACCACCAGAACCAGTAATATTTCCATTATGCCCATAGTAAAGTAACTCTAGCGGCCTTAATCTGGTTTTGTAACCGGCTTATGAAGGCCGCCTAAATTCGAACCAGCCTTTAAATTTATTTGATCGGGTTTAATCCAGCTTCCTGATGACCTTCTTTTTCTTTGGAGGGTCTTCCTGATTATCATCTCGGTTTTCATTCTCATTTTTGCCACGTAAAGTTCCGGCGGCTTTACCAAGCCCCCGGCCAATAAACTCTGTAACCTGAGGCAGTTTGCCGACTCCGAATACGATAACAAGGATGACTATTATAAGAACTATTTCCAGTGGACCTGGTGGTCGCATAATCACTTCCTCCCTTGCTCAATACCCGTCATACCCCTTGATCAGTTTTATAGGTTAGAAATATATAAAGCTAAACCTGAACCGGCTAAATACTGGAACATCCAATTCTTAGCCGGAACCACCCGCAGTATTAAACAAACCCGGGTTTTTGAGTTTAGGCCTGTTTTGTATCTTCACTTGGCTTTGCTTCGGCAGACTCGGCCTTGGCCTCAGTAGAAGCTTCGGTCTTGGTTTCAGCAGCTTCGGTCTTGGCTTCAGCAGCCTCTGTCTTGGCCGGAGTAGCCTTCTTGGTTGTCTTCCTGGTTTTACGCTTGGTTTTCTTTTTTGGTGTTTCCTTTTCAGCGCTTTCGTCTGGATCTTCGCCCTTGGCTCCCTGGCGGAAAGAAGCGATTCCTTTACCCAGGGCAGAACCTACCTGGGGAAGCTTGCCTACACCGAAAACGATAAGAATGATCAGCAGAATAAGACCTATTTCTAGGGGACCTGGTGGTCGCATAACTATCTCCTCCCTAAAATTATCTATAAATTATTTAACCGTTGCCGGTTTTGTGGTTAAAGATAAGGTATAATTAAGACTATTAACTAGATTTCAATGATACACCAACTATAATATGATGTCAATTTGAGCTTGTATTAATAAATATAACCCAGGGTCTTCCCAGGGCTTAATAATCAGGTATAATATGCACCAAACAGTTGATGGAGGGGTTTGTTGTTTGAAGGTGAATCAGCACGTGGAGAAACCGGTATTGGAGGAGTGAAATTCAGCTGGGGGCGCCGTGCTTATGTTATGGGCATCATCAACCTGAGCCCGGATTCGTTTTCCGGTGACGGTGTTGGGATGCTGGACGATGCCTTGAATCAGGCGCGGCGGTTTGTTGATGAAGGGGCTGATATTCTTGATATTGGTGGCGAATCGACCCGGCCCAATTCTGCCCCCGTAACGGTAGACGAGGAGCTTGGCAGGGTGATACCTGCTATTGAAGGTATTTCAGCGCGTTTTTCAGTGCCTTTAAGTATCGATACGTACAAAACCGAAATTGCACGTAAAGCTGTTGATGCCGGAGCAGGCATGATAAACGATATCTGGGGCTTAAAAAAGAGTCCTGATCTGGCAAATGTTGCAGCAGAAAAGAAAGTACCCCTAATTATCACCGCCAATGAAAGGGATAAACCGGCCACAGATATCATGAAAGCCGTTTTATCTGATCTCGATTCAGGTATAAATATTGCGTTAAAAGCCGGTGTACCGGCCAGCAATATTATCCTCGACCCGGGAATAGGTTTTGGCAAGACAAGGGAGCAAAATCTGGAGGTTGTCAGGCGTCTGGCTGAATTAAAAACACTGGGAAAACCGGTTCTTTTGGGCACATCCAGAAAATCCTTCATAGGGTTGACCTTGAATCTTCCTGAAGATGATAGGCTGGAGGGAACTGCTGCATCCGTGGCAATCGGCATCTACAACGGAGCAGATATTATTCGTGTTCACGATGTAAGGGCGATGTACAGAGTGGCCCGTATGAGCGATGCCATTATGGGGAGGAGAACATGAACCCGGTACCGGCCCGTGCCTTTTTGGGCCTGGGTTCAAACGTAGGCAACAGGTGCAGGAATTTGAATAAAGCCATGGATTTACTTTCCCGGCGGGTTGTTATAGTTAAAAAATCATCAGTTTATGAAACTGAGCCGTTGGACAACATTGACCAGCCCAGGTTTTTAAATATGGTTTGCGAGGTTAAAACCACTCTTTCGCCACAGGGCCTACTTGATTTTGTCAAAAGTATTGAAAAAGAACTGGGCCGGTTGCCGGGTTACACCAGAAATTCACCGCGGACGCTGGATATCGATATACTTTTTTATGAGGACATGGTTGTCAGGGAGCCGGAACTTTCGATTCCTCACCCTCGTTTATCTTCCCGGGCATTTGTTCTGGTTCCGATGAGCGAAATTGCGCCGGATTTTGTTGATCCAGCTACTGGTAATAGCATCGGTCAATTACTTGCTGGTGTTTTTGATAACCGGCAGGGAGTAAGTAAGGCGGGAGAATTATAATATTATGTATCGAGTGAATGTAGAAAGGAATTTTGATGCTGCTCACTACCTGAGGGGGTACCGGGGCAGATGTGAAAATCTGCATGGCCACCGTTACCGGGTGGCAGCCTGTTTAAGGGCTGAGAATACCGATGAAACAGGCCTGGCTTATGATTTTAGCCGCTTCAAACAGGTGCTTGACGGGGTTATTTCCTGTTTCGACCATGCCTGCCTGAATGAAGTACCGCCTTTTGACGTTATTAATCCATCTTCTGAAAATATTGCCCGTGTAATCTACGACGGGTTAAATAAGTCTTTTACCGATTTGCCCGCCGGGCTGGATCTTGAATCTGTCACCGTATGGGAGTCACCCGGCAGCTGGGTTGAATACCGCCCGGGTTAAATAAAAACAAGGCCGGCTAAAAAGATTTCCGGTAAATTTCAGCAGTTGTTGAAGCGTTCAGCGGCAGGGGGTGCTTTTTTAACCACGGGGCTGTTCTGACGGCGCATTCTGCCATTTCATCGATTGTGTTTTCTTTGATGCCGAGCTGTGCTAAGCCGATATTCATGCCCGTTCGGGCAAGCCATTCTTTTACGGCGCCGATGCCGTCTGTTTGCCCGAAAACATTTTGCCCCATTTTTTCGAAGCGTTCCTTTCTGGCCGGGTAAGTGTATTGCATCCAGGCCGGCAACAGCGCCGCCAGACCGTCACCATGGGCAATATCATAGTAGCCGCTTAGAGGGTGCTCGATTCCATGAAGGGTCATGGCTCCATCCCCTCCACCTAGAGATGTAAAGTCGGAGCAGGCGATGGTCGAAGCCCAGGACAGCTGGGTGCGCCCTTCCATGTCCGAGAGGTTTTCAGCAACAGCCGGCAGATAATCAACCACAATTTTCAGGCATGTTTCCAGAATACCATCGGTTAAAGGGGCTGGATGGGCAGCGGTTACATATGGTTCAATCAAATGGCAGAAAATGTCCACCCCGCCCTGAAGCGTCGGCTTGAGCGGCAGTGAAAGAGTAAGTTCCGGGTCGACAATAGAAACGGCTGGCCAGGAGCACTCCCTGGATACCATGCATTTTTCATGGGTTTCCCAGTTGGTAATTACGGCTCCCGGGTTGGATTCCGAGCCACTGGCGGCTACGGTGGGCACAGCTATCAAAGCAGGTGCCTTATTCCTGTCAACATGTTCCCTGCTGGTAACATAGTTCCAGATAGACTTGCCGCCGGCAGCGGCAATTACAATGCCCTTGGCTGCATCTATGGCGCTGCCGCCTCCCAGTGCCACAACTATATTTATCTGCTCTTCTCTTGTCAGCCTGGCCCCTTCATCTACTGTTAAAGAGCGGGGGTTGGGCTCTACCCTGTCGAATACAACCGTTTCGACACCGGACTTCTTGAGGTTTCTTTGTGCCTTATCCAAAAGCCCTGAGGCACGCATGCTTCTTTTGCCGGTAACAAGCAGTGCTTTTGAGCCCAGCAGAGCTGCCTCCCGGCCAAGCTGGTCAAACGAGCCGGCTCCGGAAATTATTCTGGTGGGTATGTAAAACGTTGTTGTCATGGCTGCTATTATATCACCAGGGGTTTAGCCCCGGTCAATCTTGTAAACGGTTTCTTCTGAGCCATTTTTGCTTCTGTTCATTTCTTTTGACTTCATCTGAGGGCCGGTAGCCTTCAAGAAAACCCTCTTTAAACAGGTTGAAGGTGCCGTCAAGAATTGCCTGCCGGGCTTTATTTACCAGCCTCTGGATAAACGATACATTATGGATGGTAGCCAGCCTCAGGCCAAGAACTTCTCCACTTCGAAACAGGTGGGCCAGATAGGCGGCAGAGAACGTTTGGCAGGTATAGCAATTGCAGTCCTTTTCAACGGGGGCGTCAAGCAGTTTCATGCGGCTGTTTTTGATGTTTATCCGGCCCGATTGGGTGTACAGGCCGCCGTTGCGCGCTACCCGGGTGGGCAACACACTGTCAAAAATATCAATGCCGCGGCTGATGCCTTCTATGAGGTCTTCCGGCGAGCCGACACCCATCAGGTATCGAGGCCTGTCTTCGGGCAGCCGGGGTACGGTGGCCTCGACTGTTTGCCAGGTATCCAGCTTGGCCTCTCCCAGGCTTAATCCGCCGATGGCAAAGCCGTCAAAATCAAGCTGTGCAAGCTGGTCTGCAGACTGTCTGCGCATTTCAGGGCTGATGCCTCCCTGGACGATGGCAAAAAGCATCTGATCCGGCGAATTTCTGGCGGCAAGACACCTTTCAGCCCACCTGCTGGTGCGTTCGACAGCCACTGAAATTTTATCCGGTGGTGCGTCATGCGGTGGTACATCATCCAGCACCATCATTATATCTGTACCAAGATCCTGCTGAAAATAAACTGCGTCCTCGGGGGTTATAAAGTGCCTGGAGCCGTCGATATGACTCCTGAAAACAACCCCTTCTTCGGTTATTTTTACCAGAGGCGCCAGGCTGAATAACTGAAAACCTCCTGAGTCGGTAAGAATCGGGCGGTCCCAGCCCATAAAACGGTGAAGGCCGCCCATGCTGCGCACGGTTTCAATTCCTGGCCTTAGATATAAATGGTAGGTGTTGGCAAGGATCATGTTAGCCCCGGCAGCTTTTATTTCTTCCGGGGCCAGAGTTTTTACACTGGCCTGGCTGCCGACAGGGCAAAAAACCGGGGTGGGGACTTCTCCATGACGGGTGTGAAGTATTCCTGTCCTGGCAGGCGAGTGCGGCAAGTTTGTTAATATATCAAAAATTTCTTTCATAAAAGCCATACGTCAAGGCACATAAATAAAAATAATAGCCCCAGATACGGAAAGCTGGAAATCTTGTATAAACGCCAGGCACCTTTAGAGTCGGCTGTTTTTGCCAGCCTGATGCTTGAAAGCACCATGATTAATCCCAGTATAATGCTTGATGCAAGGTACAGCCACCCAAAGTTTCCCGCAAAATAAAGAACTATGGAGACACCGAGCAAAACAACGCTTGAGGCAGCCATCAGATTGAGGGCTGTTGCCGGTTGTACGCTCATCGGAAAAAAGGTGATTCCGGCATTTAAGTATTCATTGCGCCGGGCTACCATAACACCCCAGACATGTGATGGCAGCCACACGATTATCAAAAGGCATATCAACCCTATTTGCCAGCTCAACTCCGGCTGAATGGCGAACCACCCCATCAGTACCGGGGCACACCCGGCAATCGCGCCCTGGGGAAACACGCAGGTTACTTTTTTACGAAAAGATATTGCCACTAGAGTGCCAATAAGGTCAGAGGCGAAAACATAAGGATTAATCAGCCAGGAAAGTATTAAGCCGACTAAAGCAAGGATAATCAGCAAAGGCAGTACCTTTTCAGCCGGGTATATTCGCCTGGCTGCCAGTGCCCGGTTATGGGTGCGCGGCATGCGGCTGTCAAGATCGCGGTCCAGGTAGTTGGTAAGTCCGTTGGCAGCAGCGCTGGCAAAAAGGATGGCAAATACTGCCAGTAAAACAGTATCCCATGGTGGACTGCCTCCTCCGGCTATGATTGCTGCGGCTGTGCCGATAAAAACCAGCAACCCGGTTTCTCTGGGTTTTAATACATTGATATAGTTTGAGATTGAACTTATAGGTTTGGCCATGTATTCTATACGAAATTTATTTGTTAATATGGTCCGCCCGGTTTACAGTTTGCATTCAGATATTCCTGCAGGATGATGGCAGCTGCCAGTGCATCGTCCCGGGTTCCCGGTTTTGCCTTTTTGCTCTCAAGGATGTCTCTGGCCTGGCTGGTAGACAGCCTTTCATCCTGATAAACCACCGGGACACCGACTTTTCCGGCAATATTTTCGACCATCTGGCGCACTTTCTTTTCCTGTTGCCCGCTGCTCCCATCCATAGAGCGGGGCAATCCGGCGACCAGCATGGCGATTTTGTTGGTTTTAGCAAATTCACACACAGTGCTTATTATTTCCTCTTCGTTTTCACACCTTATGCTTGACCAGGGAGTCGCGGTTATTCTTAAAGGGTCGGAAAGTGCTACTCCGAGCCATTTGTCACCGATGTCGATGGCCATAATCCGGCCGGGAATATGGTTATCCAAACTTAATCCACTTTTATGCAATTTTTAACAGCCTCAAGTGCATCTGGAATGCGTTCTTTATCCTTTCCGCCACCTGTGGCCAGCTCCGGTTTGCCACCCCCACCGCCACCGGCTATTCTGGAAATCTGCTTGATAATGTCCCCGGCTTTATATCCCTTCTTAACCAGGTCATGGGTTACAGCTACTACAAAGACCGGTTTCTCTCCGGCATCGGAGGCAAGCGCTATTATGCCGCTTTCCAGTTTGCTTTTTAAGTAGTCGGCCGCATCTCTTAACAGGTCTACCTTTACACCTGGCAGTTGAGAAGAGATTATTTTTACAGAGCCTTTTGTTTCAGCCCGAGCAAGAAGAGATTCAGCCCGGCTTAAAACGGACTTACGCTCCACCTCCTCCAGTTTTTTGCTGTTTTCAGACGCCTCCTCCAGTTTTTCCTTGAGGTTATCCATTAATTCGTCGGGGCTGGCCTCCAGCAATTTTGATGCCTGCTTTATAAGGTTTGTCTGGCTGCGCAGCAGCCGCTGCGCTTCTCTGCCGGTAACTGCTTCAATTCGCCTCAAACCGGCTCCGATGGAGGATTCGCTTACTATATGGAGCAACCCGATTTCTCCGGTGTTGCATACATGGGTGCCGCCGCACAGCTCGGATGAAACCGGGGGGTCGCCCACTTTCAGAACACGTACCTGATCTCCATATTTTTCATCAAATATTGCAATAGCCCCGCTTCGCATTGCTTCACGAAAAGGAAGAAATTCTGCTTGAACCGGGCGATTGGAAAGTATCATCTCATTCACGCTGTCTTCAATGCTCTCAAGTTCTCGGGCTGAAAGGGGTTTAAGATGGGAAAAGTCAAACCTCAATCTGTCGGGGCCAACAAATGAACCGCGCTGCTCGACATGGGTGCCCAGAATGTTTTTCAGGCTGATATGAAGCAGGTGGGTGGCGGTGTGATTGCGGGCAATGTCGGCGCGCCGGGCGGCATCTACTTCAGCTATTACTGTATCGCCGGGTGTAAATTCACCCCTGGTTACATAACCCTCGTGGATGATGCTCTCCATCGGGCCGGGGATGGTGCCGGTTACTTTGAAACTTGCACCGGCAACTGTTTTAATATCGCCGGTGTCGCCAATCTGACCACCTTTTTCAGCATAAAACGGGGTGTTCTCAAGCACCAGGGCAGCTTTCTGGCCTTCATTTGCACCGGGTGATGTTTTACCTTCAAGCAGGATATGGTTAATCCGGGTTTTTTGTACCAGGTAATCATATCCCGTAAAACAACTGGCACTCAGCTCTGGCATTTTTTCATTGACGGTCTTGCCCGCTTTAAATTTCTGGCTGGCGGCTCTTGCCCGCTCTTTCTGTTGCGCCATTTCCTTTTCAAAGCCTTTAATATCTAAATCGATACCCTGGTTTTGCGCAATTTCACAGGTAAGCTCCAGGGGAAATCCATAGGTATCATAAAGTTTAAAAACGTCTTTTCCCTGTAAAATTTTTTCACCGGAGCCTGCCGCAGTAATAAAATCATCCAGCATTTCAAGGCCCACCGTAAGGGTTTCATTGAACCGGGCTTGTTCTGCCTGGATGACTTCAATTATTAATTTTTCCTTCTCCCCGAGTTCGGGGTAAATTGCTTTCATGTTTTTAATGGTAATTCGTGCAATTTGAGCAAGAAAAGGTTCTTTCAAGCCGAGGCGGCGTCCGTAAAGTGCTGCGCGTCGGATGAGCCGGCGCAGAACATAACCGCGACCTTCGTTGTCGGGCATGACACCGTCGGCAATCAGGAAGCTTATACCCCTGCCATGCTCAGCAATCACCCTGATAGCTGTATCTGAATCTTTATCGGTTCCGTATTTTATGCCGGCCATTTCAGCTGCCTTTGCAATAAGGGGTTCAAACAGGTCGGTCTCAAAAATGGTGTACTTGTTCTGCATTACGGCAGATATTCGCTCCAGCCCCATGCCCGTGTCTATGCTCGGGCGCTGCAATGGTTTGCGCTGCCCGCTTATTTCCTGGTTGAATTGAATAAAAACAAGGTTCCATATTTCAACAAAGCGGCCGCAATCACAGGCGGGGTTGCATTCCGGTTTCTTGCAACCGGTGTGCAGGCCGTAGTCATAATGCAGTTCGCTGCATGGTCCGCATGGGCCGGCCTGCCCCGGCGGGCCCCAGAAATTGTCCTTTTCACCCAGACGGACGATACGTTCCTGTGCAATGCCCTTTTTTGACCACAACTCAAAAGCTTCATCATCATCCTGAAAAATGGTTATCCAAATTTTTTCAGAGGGCAATCTGAGGTGCTTGATTACGAACTCCCATGCCCAGTCAATAGCTTCGGCTTTGAAATAGTCCCCGATGGAAAAGTTCCCCAGCATTTCAAAAAAAGTACAGTGGCTTGAATCCCCGACGGATTCGATGTCTGTAGTACGAAAGCACTTCTGGCAGGAAGCCAGGCGGGGGGAGGGAGGGGCTTCTTCTCCCAAAAAATAAGGCTTGAATTGAACCATGCCAGCGGTATTGAGTAGAAGAGTGGGGTCATGATGGGGAATAAGGGACGAGCTTGGCATTATCTGGTGAGATTTGTTCTCAAAAAAATCCAGGAAAAGGTTTCTCAGTTCATCACCGGTCAAAATAATACTCCTTAAGGATAAAGACTGGAATATACACAGATTATAGCCCTAGCGTTTAATAATAGGCAAGAAAAGCGGGCATTGCCTGTTAAAAACCAGTTGTAAACAGGCCAGTCGCAGTAGAAATGCTTTGCCTTATTAGCGCCAGCGCCAGAAGGAAGGCATAAAAAGCACCAGCAGGGTAAAGATTTCAAGCCGGCCGGCAACCATCAGGAAAATAAGTACACCCTTGCCCAATGGTGGAATAAAGGCGTAGTTTTCTAAAGCTCCCACCATACCGAAGCCAGGCCCGACATTTCCAATGGCCGCTATGACTGATGAAAGGGCGGTAATTGGCTCCAGGCCTATGGCACTCATTGCCATAAAGCCAAGGGCTGCCAGAATAGCATAAAGCAGGGCAAAGCTGATAATTCTTGAAATAACACTTTCCGGCAGGGCCACCCCGTCTACCTTAATGGGAATAACGGTGTTGGGTTTAAACACCATCAGCAGCCGCCGGTGTATATATTTGGCAAGTGCAATAATTCTAATTACCTTGAGAGCTCCGGCGGTAGAACCGGCACAGCCACCAATCACCATCAGGATCAGCAAAACGCCCTTGGAAAAGGCGGGCCAGGCGTCGAAGTCAGTAGTTACAAAGCCGGTTGTTGTTCCGATTGAAGCCACCTGGAAAGCCCCGTAGCGAAGGGCCTCGCCTATCGAAAAACCCATCTGGTCGAGCAGGTTGAAGCTTATAATGGTGCCGGAAAAAAACAATATGGCGATGTAAAGCCTGAATTCCGAGCTTTTAAAGAGCCTGGAGGACTGGCGTTTAAAGAACAGAAAATAATACAGGCCGAAGTTGACTCCCGCCATAATCATAAAGAAGATGACTATTATCTCCACCCAGAGGTTGTTATAAGCGGCTATGCTCAAATCGGTAGCGGTAAATCCGCCGATGGGTATGGTGGAAAAGGTGATCGTGATGGCGTCAAACGGAGGCAGCCCGGCAAACCTGAGCAGGATATACTGGGCAATGGTCATCCCGATGTAGATTAACCACAGGGCTTTGGCGGTATCACGGATACGGGCAGTCAGCTTCTCGCCGTACTGGCTGCCGGGCATCTCAGCCTGTATCAGGTGGGCCGAACCGATTCCCAGAATGGGGAAAAGGGCTACAAAGAGCATGATAATGCCCATGCCGCCCAGCCATTGTGTCATGGAGCGCCATAAAAGGATGCTCTGGGATTGGGTTTCAATGGAGGTAAAAACGGTTGCTCCGGTGGTGGTAAAGCCGCTAACGGCTTCGAAGAATGCGTCAATAAAGGAAGGCAGAGCACCGGAAAAGAAATACGGCAGGGCGCCAAAAACAGAAGCTGCTATCCAGCTGCCGGCCACCAGTGTAATGGCTTCGCGGGTTAATAAATTTCGCTCCCTGGATGGTGTAAGCAGGAATACCGGTACACCAATACCCAGGGTTATGCCGATGGAGATTAGAAAGGCGCCGGTACTCTCGCCGCTTTCTGTCAGGCTGAAAAAGAAAGGGATCAGCATCGCCAGGCCTGTACCGGTGATAATGAGGCTGAGATAATGAAGTATAACCCTGGGATTCATAACAGTCTACTTGAAAACTCTTTCTACGTGATGAATACCGGCAATAGGGGTGGCAACAATAACGTGATCCCCCGGTTGTATTACGGTATCCTGTGGCGGCAGGAAAACTTCGGAACCGCGTACTACAGCAATAGCGGTGGCTCCGGCAGGCAAACCGGCTTCACTGATATTTTTACCCGATATCAATGCTTTGGAAGAAGCGATAAATTCAACGGCTTCCAGCTTTTCACCTTCTAAAAGAGCTGTGGCAATGGCACCACCATGCAGCACGAAACGGGCAATTTCATCTGCCGCCAGCAGGGTAGGCAGAGCGGCCACGTGCAAGCCCATGGCTTCGGCAAGAGGTACATAGCCTGTATTGTTGATTACCACCATGCTTCGCTCTACGCCGAGTTTTTTTGCCAGCAGAGCGCTTAAAATATTCAACTCGTCGTTTATGGTGGTAGCAACATATGCATCGGCAGAACTTATCCCCATCTCGGTTAGAAGATCACGGCTTGTACCGCTGCCGTTTATTATTTCAACGTTATCCAGGGATGAAGCCAGTTCACCGGCCCTTGTCTCATCGCTTTCAATTAACTTGACCCTGACTCCGCGCCGTGTTAAACCTTCAGCTGTCAGATGGCCAATCCTGTCCCCACCCAGGATAACTACTTTTTTGGCCGGACGCTGCGGAGGGCTCAATAGTTTACCCAGTTCATTCATGTATTCTTTTTCAGCAGCCAGGTATATCCTGTCCTCTTCTTGTATTACTGTTTCATCCTTGATGGGCAGGACCTCACCGCCCCTCGCCAGGGCAACTACAACTGCCGGATGGGGTAAATTCTTTGTAACCGAGGTGATGCTTTGGCCGATCAGTTCTTTATCCGTAACACTGAATTCCCTTATCTGCACCATGCCACCGGCAAAGTTTTCCATGGGAGTGGAATAGAAGCTTGAAAGAATAACCATTATTTCCTGGGCTGCCGTCATTTCGGGGTTGATAAAAACATCTATACCCAGTTTTCTTGGCCGTATTATACGGCGGGGGGAGAGGGGTGATTTGCCTCCGGCTACAAAGTATGTAGAAAAGTCGGGATTTCGGATTCGGGCGGCTGTGGTTGATGCTCCGAGCTCCTTGGCCATGAAGCAGGTGATCATGTTGGTTTCGTCATTATTGGTTACCGCCAGCATCAGGTCTGCACGCTCTGCTTCAGCCTGCTTGAGTATTTTAGGAGTTGCGGAATTGCCCTGTATGGTTTTTACATCTGCCCGCTGGCGGATTTTGCCCAGTGCTTCCTTTGATTGTTCAATAACAAGAACTTCATGCCCTTCCTCGGAAAGGAGGGAAGCGATATGGGAGCCTATTATGCCGCCGCCGCCTATAATTATATACATAAGTTTGATTTAACCTCGTATTCGCAAGAATAGTTGTTAAGCAGGAATATTAATACCGGATGAAAGAGCGGAGCACATTTAACGAGCCTTGTCGTGAGTTGCTTTATGCTATCCGGCAATTTGCTACCCCAGGCAGGAACAATGTTGCAATTATTATTCATTTATGTTCAGCAGACTTGAATTGTAGTCTGTAAAATGGTGGCTGTCAATAGAGCTAGGGGATAAAAATACAGACGTATAACGGGTGCCCGATGCCTGGATACAATTGTATTTAAACGGGTTAATTATTGTTTCAAAGTGTGTACGGTTTTGTTTGCTGGGCCAGCTTTTTAAGCGTAAAATAAACAGGCAATACAGCGGCAATAACAACAGGAAAAAAGCAGGTAATCAAAATGAGCTTGGACATAGGAATTATCGGCCTTGAGAAAAGTGGCCGGACTACGATATTTAACTCGCTGGTTCGAACCGGCGCCGGAGCCGGCCGCTTGCGGCAGGAAGAGCATATTGGCACTGCCCGGGTGCCGGACCGGCGGGTGGACAAACTGAAGGAGATGTTTAATTCTCGTAAAGCAACTTATGCCGAGATCAAATATCTGGATCTTGGCGCATCGATTAAAGGCGCGACCGGGGATTTTAATATAAGCGGACGCTTATTGTCTCAGCTGGGGGCAACCGATGCACTACTATGTGTAATCCGAAACTTTAAGGATGAATCTTTAATGCATCCACAATTAAGCATTGACCCTTCACGTGATATAGAAGCAATGGAGATGGAGCTTGCCTTTTCAGACATGGCAATTATTGAGCGGCGCCTTGAAAGGCTGGCCGGACAGTTAAAGGCAGCCAGGCAATCCGAGAAGTTATTGCTTGAGCGTGAGGTAAGCCTGCTCAGCAGCCTGCAAAAAAGCCTCGAGGAAGGTGTACCTTTAAGGCGTCAAAAACTTGGCGGAGAAGATCTGAAACAAATTTCCAGTTACCAGTTTTTAAGCTTGAAGCCTTTATTAACGGTTATAAATATAGATGAAGAACAAATTAAAAATTCTGCTGAGCTTGAAAAAGAGATGACCGGCAAGTTCGGGGACGATAGCCATCGTATAATCGCTCTTGCCGGTAAACTTGAAGAGGAGCTGGCAGGCCTGGATAAAGCCAGCCAGCAGTCATTTCTGTCTGAATTTAATTTAGCCGAGCCCGGCCTGGACCGGGTTATACGGTCATCTTATGATCTGCTTGGGTTGATTACTTTTCTGACAACCGGCGAGGATGAAAGCCGTGCCTGGCCGGTACCCGGGGGCACCACTGCCCCCCGGGCTGCTGGCAACATACACAGTGACATTGAGCGAGGTTTTATCAGGGCTGAAGTGGTGACCTTTGACAACCTGGTCCGGCTGGGCGGGTACGCAGGTGTAAGGCGGGAAGGGTTGCTCAGGGTGGAAGGTAAAAATTACACTGTTCAGGATGGGGACGTTATCCACTTCCTGTTTAATATTTAATTAGCCTCCGCATTAGATGGAATGGGAGCATTTTTACTACTCAGCGGGTTCTTCTCCTTTTGATTCCCGCCAGTATTGACCGGGCCGGATGTAGTCCCCTTTTAGGTACTTGTCGATGTCAACAGCTGCGCGCCTGGCAGCGCCCATGGCGCTTATTACAGTGGCTGAGCCTGTGACCACGTCTCCGCCGGCCCATACGCCCGGGCAGGTGGTACGGCCGGTGTCCTCATCGCACACCAGGGTACCCCACCGCGTTGTTTTGAGGTCCGGTGTGGTGCTGGTAATAAGTGGATTGGGGTTTGTACCCAGTGCCACTATGGCTACGTCGACATCCAGTGTAAACTCGCTTCCTGATACCGGCAATGGCCGCCGCCGGCCACTGGAATCGGGCTCGCCCAGCTCCATGCGTATGCACTCAATAGCCTTGAGGACCTTTTTTTCATCGCCCAGAAAACGGGTGGGATTGGCCAGAAAGATGAATTCAATACCTTCTTCATAGGCATTTTCGACCTCTTCCCGCCTTGCCGGCATTTCCGCTTCGCTGCGCCGGTATACGACATATACTTTATCGGCTCCCAGCCTGAGTGCAGAACGGGCTGCATCCATGGCAACATTGCCGCCACCGATGACAGCAACCTGTTTGCCAACCTTGACGGGTGTGTGGTATTCGGGGAACCTGTATGCTTGCATCAGGTTGACACGGGTAAGGAATTCATTGGCTGAATAAACACCGCTTAAATTTTCCCCCGGCAGGTTCATAAAAATGGGCAGCCCGGCGCCAGTACCCAGGAAAACGGCATCAAAGCGGCCCAGGAGTTCATC
This sequence comes from Dehalococcoidia bacterium, assembly GCA_003552785.1. Lineage (GTDB taxonomy): Bacteria > Chloroflexota > Dehalococcoidia > Dehalococcoidales > CSSed11-197 > CSSed11-197. The sequence continues at coordinate 36,010 of PUOQ01000084.1, read as the reverse complement.
AACCGACTCAATTGTACCTATTAGATAGTTAAGTTCAACCTTGACTCCCAGCGCCTTGATGTTATCAACTTCCTCCCCGACTATTTCGGAGGGCAGCCGGAAATCAGGAATACCGTAAATCAGAACGCCGCCGGTGGTGTGCAGGGCTTCAAAGAGCGTAACATCATGCCCCATGCGGGCAAGATCGGCTGCTATGGTAAGGCTGGCCGGCCCTGAACCGACTACGGCAACTTTTTTACCTGTTGACCGGGATACAGCTACAGGTTTGACCTTGTCCTTATTTTTAAGTTCCCAGTCGGCAACAAAGCGCTCCAGGCGCCCGATAGCAATTGCATTACCGCTTTTATTAAATACGCAGAGTTCTTCGCATTGTGTTTCCTGGGGGCATACGCGGCCGCAGATGCCCGGCAGGATGTTATCTTTTTTAAGCACGCCGACCGCACCAGGCAGGTCATCATCCCTGATAGCTTTTATGAATCCGGGAATATCGATGTTTACCGGGCAGCCCTTGATACAGGGGTATTTCTTGCATTGTAGACAGCGTGATGCCTCGGTTTTTGCCATTTCGTGAGTGTAACCCTGGGCTACTTCGTTAAAATTGCCTTTACGTTTGTCTGCTTTCTGTCGCGGCATTTCAACTCTATTTATTTTAGGTTTATTCATAATTTAACTCCGGTGCTCCTCGCCGGTGCCGGTAAGGCACTTATAGGCGTGATTTTCCTGGTCCAGGTAGGTTGATTGCCTGCTCATAAGTTCGTCCCAGTCAACCAGATGCCCGTCAAATTCAGGCCCGTCTACACATGCAAATTTGGTCTCACCCCCAACTGATACACGGCAGCAACCGCACATGCCTGTTCCATCAACCATAATAGGATTAAGGCTTGTAATGGTTTTTATGCCAGAAGGTTTGGTTGTCAGGGAGATAAACTTCATCATCACCGTAGGTCCGATGGCAATAACACGGTTTATGCTTTCCGGCCCCTCAAGCAGTTCTTTCAGCGGGTCGGTAACCATGCCTTTGCGCCCGTATGAGCCGTCGTCAGTGGTTAATATAAGCTCGTCACTTTCTTTGCGCAACTCCTCTTCCCAGAACAAAAGATCTCTGGTTCTGACTCCTACAATCGAAATCACCCGGTTTCCTGCTTCTTTCAAAGCTTTAACTACCGGGCGGATGACGGCTATGGCAAATCCACCGGCAACGCAGGCTACAGTACCATAGTTTGTGATTTCGGTAGGGTTGCCCAGTGGACCCAGCATGTCGGTTATGTTGTCGCCCTCTTTTAGCTTCGATAGCTGGCAGGTAGTAGCCCCTGCTATCATAAATACAATGGTTATTGTTCCTCTTTGAGGGTCCCATTCAGCCAGGGTTAGAGGAATACGTTCACCTTTAGGGCTAACTCTAAGGACGACAAATTGCCCTGCCCTGGCCTTGCTGGCAATGAGCGGTGCCTCGATTCTAAACAGGTAGATACTTTTTGCAAGGTTTTTTGTTTCTAATATCTTATACACAATCCAACCTCGATAATTATTTATTGAGCTAATGAAAAGAGGGCTCCCATTAAAACATTATTGGAGTTTGAAAATCAAATCAGGCACAGGGGTTGATTGCTACCTTAATACTTGAGAGGGTATAATATCTGTGTTCCTTTAAAAAAGCAAGAGTTTATTTTTTAAATCCAGAAAGAGGTATTTAAATGGACGGAGAGATGGTTCACATAGGTTTTGGAAATATACTGGTTATGGATAAGGTTGTGGCTATCGCTTCGCCTGGTTCTGCTCCAATAAAAAGAGCCGTTCAGGATGCCAAGGCGGCTGGCAAATTGATAGATATGACCAGCGGGCGCAGAACCAAGGCGGTGATTTTTACTGAGAGCAGTCATGTTGTGCTGGCGGCTCTGGCGCCTGAAACCATTACTGGCCGTTTGCAGGTAATGCGTGGTGGCACTGTCATCAAACCGGACGCAGCCTCTTCTGAGAAAGGAAGGGGCTAGAAACGCAAAACCACTGTCTTGATTTCCGGCCTCTTGTTTTAGTAGTATCCGGGCCTTCTGGTGCCGGTAAGGATACTGTATTAAACCGCATGAAAGAACGTGGCGTCGAAGCGGATTATATAGTTACTGCTACTACGCGCCCCAAACGTGATTATGAAATAGACGGGGTCAATTATCATTTTGTAGACAAATCACTCTTTATGGAAATGAAAGCCCGTGGGGAATTTTTGGAATATGCCCAGGTTTATGGTAACTGGTATGGAGTTCCCAGAGAGCAGGTGAGGCAGGCGGTAAACAAAGGCAGGGACGCTGTCATCAAAGTTGATATTCAGGGAGCAAAAACCATAAAAAACAACATGCCCGAAGCCTGCTTTGTTTTTGTCACCCCTCCCGATCTTGATGATTTGCCTTCAAGGCTTAAACAGCGAAATACCGAGTCTGAGCAGGACCTTGAGCTGCGCCTGAAAACCGCCGGTAGCGAGTTTGATAATTTGCCTATGTTTGATTATATGGTCTACAACCCTTCCGGCCGGGTTGATGCAGCGGTTGACGATATGCTTGCCATAATCAAAGCGGAAAAGCTGAGGGTTCAACCCAGGGACTTGAGCTGTTAGTATTAGAATACATAACCCAGCAACCACGAGAACATGTGCCCCAGGCCGCCACAAATCGGGAAAGTGATTACCCATGCGGCAACTATGTTACCGGCTACACCCCACCGGACTGCTGAGAGGCGACGTGTAGCCCCTACCCCCATTATGGATGAGCTTATACAGTGGGTGGTGCTTACCGGTATTCCAAGGGTTGAAGCTGCTTCTATGACTGAAGCTGCTGAGAATTCGGCGGCAAAACCGTTTACCGGCCTGAGAGTGGTTACGCGCATTCCCAGCGTCCGGATGACCCTGTAACCTCCCAGAGCGGTTCCAGTGCTTATCGAGAGTGCTGAAGCCAGTATTATCCAGAAGGGGATGGAGTCCCATAGCCCTTCGTGCCCGGTGTAAAAAACAAATGCCATAGTGATAATACCTATCGGCATCTGTCCATCGTTTTTGCCATGGCTGTAAGCGATAAAGGAAGCAGACAATATTTGAAGCTTGGCAAAATTAGCCTGAATTTTGGATGGAGAATTTCGCCTTAGCAGCCAAAACAAAGATATCATCACAATGAAGCCCCCTGTAAAACCTAAAAGGGGTGCTATGCCCACCGCAGACGCTACTGTAGCAATTACCCCCCAGTTAACAGCCCAGGCACCGGTGGCGGCTATTCCAGCTGCTGCAAGCGCGGCAACAAAGCCATGTGTGAGGCTGACTGGCAGGCCCAAAATGGTAGCCGTAGTCGTCCAGATGATAACAGCCGCCAGTGCGGCGATAATGGTCTGATACGAAATGGCTTCAGGTGAAAGAATGCCCTTGCCGATTGTAATTGCCACAGCAGAACCGGTGGCTGCCCCAAGCAAGTTAAATACAGCAGCCAGCATAACGGCTTTTTTGGGAGAAAGGGCACGTGTGCCGACTACAGTAGCTATAGCATTGGCTGCATCATTGAAGCCGTTAACCAACCCGAAACCGAGGGCCAGCACAATTATTACTATTAGAGCCACTAAAGATGGCTCAAGCATGTTTCAGGGCCACTCCTTCAAGCACGTTGGCTACATCTTCACATCTATCTGTAGCTGTTTCCAGGTGCTGGTAAATCTCGCGCCATTTGATAACGCGTATCGCCTGGGCCCGGTCGTCAAATAATTCTGCCAGTGCCTGGCGGTATATCCTGTCGGCGGCGTTTTCAAGTCGGTTGATTTCAACACAGTGCGTTAACATTTTTTTCAGATCGGAACGGCGCCGAAGCAGCGGGACCGCTTTTTGAACTTCTACGGCTCCCAGTAAAATTATATCGGCCAGTTCTGCAGATTGCCTGGTAGGCTCCCCGACGCGGTAGAGATCCATGTCATCGGCCGCACTGTGGATCAGGTCTGAAACATCGTCCATGGATTGAGCCAGCATATTTATATCTTCCCGGTCGAAAGGCACCACGAAGCTACGGTGAAGCAGGGCAATAATTTCATGGGTGATGTCATCCCCTTTGTGTTCAAGGTCCGAGATTGTTTTTGCCCGTTCATCGACTTTGTCCCAGGTGGTGACCATATCTTTGAGTGCCTGTGCAATTTCAACCATGTTGGAAGCGCTGTCCTCAAACAGCTTGAAAAACTTTTTTTCCTGCGGTGTTATGTTGAACTTAAAAATTATACACCTCCGGTTGCTGGTTGATAATTCGCCTAATCAGTATAATCAATCTACATGCATCCAAGTCAATAGTTTTCAATATCAAATCATTAAGCCAGGTAAAACAAGCGCAAAAGGTTTATTAAGCGGTTTACGACCGGGTCTAATAGCTTAAATAGCACCAGGAAAAACAGGGCAACCATCAATCCAATTATTGCACCACCCAGAATATCAAGTGGATAGTGAACACCCACGTATACCCGGGAAAAGCCATGTATTGCAGCCAGGGCAAGCAGCACTGCACCGGCTTTACGGTTAAACAAAAATATTCCCCATGCCAGGGCAAACAAGACTGTAGCCGAGTTTGATGGGAAAGAAGGATCGGTCGGTGTATAAAACACCAGGTTGGCATCGAGTTCATCGAAAGGCCTGGGTCGCATATATATTGAATTAATAAGCTCAACCATTCCCTGTGATGTTCCAAGACTGGCCGAGGCAAGCATCACTCCTTTCTGGTTGTGCCGCCTTTTACTCCTGATTCCTACCCATAAGGCCATCATGATCAGGCAACTGGTAACTATGGCAAAGTAATCATTTGCTATGGCCCGCATGATGTTGTCAGCAAAAGAGAATTGGCCACTGAGACCGTTAATCCATAAAAACAGGTTGCTGTCCAGCCCGGGCCAGGTCATTTATTGCTCCTGAGGAGCAAAGTGATAGCTTGATAAAAAGTTCTCTCCCTCAAGCCTTCAAGTCCCGCCTCGAGTGGTTCCTGGTTTGTGTTAAATCTAGAGTGGTTGATTATAGAGGAGATTATGGCGGTAGCTGCAATAGCGCTGATCAGACCAAGCATGAATATATAAAATTGCTGGGCGCCTTCAACCATGCCGATCGGGTTTCGCCAGTTCCAGGTAAGAAGTGCCCCAAGGCAGGTAATGATGATAATGGCCGAGAAAAGATAGTTAAAGCTACGGTTTTTGAAAAAGGTTATTCCATTTATGTTGTTATAGCTGGCAGCAGCCTGGATAGTAGCTATTGAGGCGAGAACTGCAAGGCCGTAATATTCTAAGGCTACTTCAAACATGTCGAGTAAAATTTGTTTAAAATCAAAACAGTGTAAATCATATACCAGAAGCTTGTTATAAGGCAAACCAGGGTAAAACCTCCCGGTTTTTCCAGAGTTTTATTTTCGGATTTTTCAGTTATGCTAAAATAGTTGCATAGTGGGGTAGAGCCAGTATTATGGTTTATATTTTCACCGGGCATGATACCTATTCAATTTGCAGAGAATTATCAAAGCTGAAAAGTGAGCTTGATGCCGGGGACCTGATAGAGGCCAACACGTCCCAGGTTGAGGCAAGCGAGGCTTCCCCCGATGATCTGGCCCTGATAATATCTGCCATGCCGTTTTTGGCCTCAAAAAGACTCGTAATTATCCGGGGATTAATCGACCGGTTTGAACCGGGTGCGTCCAGGGCAAAATCAAAAAAATCTACTTTGCCTTCACCGGATAAGAAGCTGGCCGGGCGCTTTGCAGAAATTGTCTGCCAGAAACCTGATTCAACCATACTTGTCATGACTGGCAGCAGTATTTCAAGATCTAACCCTCTCGTAAATGCTATCGGCGACCAGGTTAATTGCAAAGAATTCCCGTTATTAAAGGGCAGGCAGCTTGAGGAGTGGATAAATAAACGGGTTAAAGACTACGGCGGTTCAATCAGCCGGGGCGCTTTGACAGCTCTGGTTGAACAGGCTGGCCCGGATCTCTGGTCGATGGCAAACGAAGTCGATAAACTGTTGTTATTTACAGACGGAAAAGAAATAACCCCCCGGGATGTTGCCAGGTTGGTACCACTGGCACCCGAGGCCAATATTTTCCGTATGATAGATGCAGTGGTCGAAGGCAAAAGCAACCGGGCGGAAGTAGAGTTGAAAAAGCTGATCGAAGATGGAACTTCGCCCTCTCAAATTCTTGCCATGCTTACACGCCAGGTCCGCATGGTAATAGTGGCAAAAGACATGCAAAACAACGGTTGCAGGGAAAATGAAATTAAAAAAAGGCTTGGTATCAACCATGATTTTATATTACATAAAACTCTGGGGCAGGCAAGACGCTATCACCTGCCTCAATTAAAAGAGTTTTACCGGAAAATAGTTGAAACCGATGCAGCCATTAAAACCAGCCGCCGGGAACCCGAGCTGGCCCTCCATATCCTTGTTGAGGATATTTCTCGCTTTGCTTCAAAGCGGGCTTAGCATGAAGAGGTTTCGGGAGCTTTAGTTTTTTACTGACCAGACCAGGGCTACTACCCAGCCGATAAAAGTCCACCCAAGGAAAAAGTTAAGCAGAAAAATAGCTAAAATATTGTCACGACGGCGGGCGATTGCAATGATAGTTGGCAGGAAATAAATGCCGATTGAGATTACAAATACCAGAATTCCCCAGATTCCAGCAAAGAAAAAAGCAAATACATCTCCCATGTTATAAAGCCCCCTTTTGATGATTATATAGATTACTATGCCGGGGGAGCATTTAGCAACCCCCTCCGGAAAAATGTTACAAAAATTCCTGTTTTACAATATTAATGGTTAACTTTTAGATTTGTTCCACAATGCGGCTCTCAATTTTAGAACGGGGGAGCATCAACCTGCGCCCGCAACCCAGGCACTTGATTCCAATGTCTGCCCCGGTGCGGTAAACCAGCCATTCGTTGCTGCCGCAGGGGTGCTGTTTTTTCAGTTTTAGAACACAGCCTGGTTGGATATCTCTCATAAAGATTTGGCGCCAGTTTTTAAAAGGGCCGGCGATACTGGTTTATTTCTTTCCGTAATTTATTTGCTGCCTGGCGTGACTGGATGGCAAAGTCATCACCCCGGGAAGCGTGAATTATCTGCCTTGAAGAGTTGATGATTGCACTTCTGCCGTTTGAGTCTGTGCCATTTACAACTGCCAGACGGACATCTCCACCCTGATGTCCTATACCGGGGATAAGAATGGGCATTTCGGGGCATTGTTTGCGAATTAACCCCAGTTCTTCCGGGCATGTAGCTCCGACTACCAGCCCGACATTGCCGTGTATGTTCCACTGCCTGGACTTTTCCGCCACAAGCAAATAAAGGGGTGTTTTATTTTCGTCTTTCAGGCATTGCAGGTTCTGGAAATCATTTGCCCCGGGGTTAGAAGTACGGCAGAGAATAAAAATTCCACGTTCAGAATGCTCGAGAAAAGGCTGTATTGAATCATAGCCCATATAAGGGTTTACTGTTACTGCATCAAAATCTAGCTTTTCAAAAATGGCTCTGGCATATGCCCTGGATGTGTTGCCGATATCTCCGCGCTTGGCATCTGCAATGACCGGTATATGCCGCGGAATCAGGCTCCGGGCTGCATGCAGGAAATGATAGCCTTCACTCCCCATGGCCTCAAAAAAAGCAAAGTTAATTTTGTAAGCACAAACAAGATCGCTGGTTGCCTCAATAATCTGCCTGATGAAATCTTCCAGGCTGATGTTATCGGGAATCAAGCTGGTGTCGGGATCCAGTCCTATACATATAAGGCTCTGATTGCAGTTTACAGATGAATTCAGCTTTTCAAGAAATTTCAATTTCCAACCTCATGTTTTAAGATGATATTAGCAATCGGTTTTGAGTGAGTCAAGCCGGAGGGTAAAAAACGAAGAATTTACAGCCCCTCTTTAGTTTTGGCTCGCAAAGGTTTATAATAATTGTGCGCCTCAGTGATAAAGCTTTGGTTGAGGTGCATTAATTATATGAATTGAAACCGATAGCTGAGGGGCGTTGATTTGGCAAAAAAAATATGCGCATTGGCTGCCCTGATGGTGCTTGTAATTAGCTCTGGTATTATTGGCTGTCAGGAAGCAGTAAGAGGATCGGGTACGATTGTTACTCGCAGTTTTGAATTTGAAGACTTCAAGAAAATTGAAGCCGGACAGTCCTTTGAGGTGGAAGTAGTAAAGGGCAGCTCATTTAGCGTTAGTATTACAGCTGATGACAACCTTTTCGATGATGTAAGGGTTGCTAAATCAAACGGGGTTTTGAAGATTGGCATGCGCCCCGGTCAAAACTATTTTCCAACCGCCCTGGTTGCCAGGGTTGTCATGCCCGAGATTCATTCAGTCAATGCAACCAGTGCTTCAGAGGTTACAGTTACCGGCTTTAATTTTGAACATGACTTTAATGCCACCGCAACCGGTGCCAGTGTTATCGAGCTATCCGGCCTTGAGATGGGTGATGCCGTGCTCGAGGCAGGTACGGCAAGCAACATCAACGGAGTTATACGGGCAAATGATTTGGATTTTGAGGTATATGGTGCCAGCCGGGTCAATCTCAGCGGGGTTGCCCGCAATCTTCATATCAATGGCAGTGGCGCATCAAACATCGATCTTTCCGAGCTAACGGCAAAAGATGCTACGGTGGGTTTAAACGGGGCTTCTTCTGCCAGGCTTAACATTTCAGGCAGGCTTGATGCAGGGCTTTCGGGCGCCTCAAATCTGAAATATTTGGGCGACCCGACTCTGGGCAATATTAATTTGTCTGACTTTTCAAGTGTCAGTGCGGAATAGTAAGAAAGTGCCGTCGCGCGCTTGCCGGTAAAACAGGCCGGTTAAATAACTAAGCGGGAAAACAGATGACTGAACCCAGTTACCAGCAGGCGCTGGATTACCTTTACAGCCTTTTAGATTTTGAAACCAGGGTTGAACAGCGTTCAGGACTTCATTATGATCTGAGGCGCGTGAATGATTTGTTATGCAGGTTCGGAAACCCTCAAATTGGAATTCCATGCGTGCATATTGCCGGAACAAAGGGCAAGGGTTCCACAGCGGCAATGATTGCATCCGTTTTGACCCGGGCCGGGTTTAATACAGGTCTGTATACTTCACCTCATCTTGTTGAATTAACCGAACGCATTTCAATCGACGGAACAAGCATTAGCCCGGATGAACTGGTTTATCTGGTAAATGAGCTAAGGCCAGTAATAGCAGGCATAAACGAGAAAGCAGTATATGGTCGCTTGACCACCTTTGAAGCCCTTACCGTTCTTGGATTTTTGTATTTTGATCGTAAAGAGGCGCAATTCAACGTTATCGAAACCGGTTTGGGGGGAAGGCTGGATGCCACCAATGTAGTTCAGCCCGAGGTTGCTGTTATTACGCCTGTGGGCCTTGATCATACTGATGTACTGGGTGGTAGCCTGGGCCTTATTGCAGCCGAAAAGGCCGGCATTATTAAAAAAGGGTCATATGTGGTATGCGCTCCACAGCCTCCGGAAGCAGCCGGGGTTATTATCCAGAGATGCCATCAGGTTGGGGCTCGGGTGATGGATGTGGCAAAAGAATTGGATGTAAAATACTCTGGCCTTGAACATGATAGCCAGGTTCTTGAAATAAAAAGCAGTTATGGCGTATATAACTTTAAATTGCCGTTGCTGGGCAGTTACCAGGGAATAAATGCAGCTTCAGCCATTGCTTCACTTGAAGGACTCAAAGACAGGGGTTTTAATATCACACATCAGCACATAATAGAAGGCCTGGAGAGGGTAAAGTGGCCTGGCAGGTTTCAGGTGCTCGGGGAAAAACCCCTGGTTATTGTCGATGGGGCTCACAATCCGGAATCGGTTGCTGTGCTTTTGGAGTCACTAAACCTTTTTCTAAAAGCCCGTCAATATGACCATGCAGGTGCCAAAACACTTATTTTTGGCGCTTCTTCAGATAAAGATGTTGGGGGCATGGCCGCTGTGTTCGGTGATTATTTTGACAGGATAATTGTTTCTCAATCAACTCATCCCCGAGCCATGGCTACTGATGCTTTAGCATCGGAGTTTAAGCGAATCGGCAAGCCTGTAATAATAAGAAACAGCGTGACGCAGGCGCTTAAAGAAGCACTGTCCCATACGCCGGAATCAGGCCTGATACTAGTTTCCGGCTCGCTATTTATTGCGGGTGACGCTTTAAGATACTTTGCTCGGGAGACGGGTGCTTAGGATAGCTCGCACTCTTCATCCCGGGCTTCTTCCGGCAACATAACACCCAGCACTTTTTGTACTGCCATAGTGTGGCAGCACCAGCCCCTGTTTTCAAAGAAAGGGCAGCTGCAAGTCCACTGACCCTCTTTGTAACTGGTAGAGTGTGTATTATTATCGCCTTTGACGGTGACTGTTAAATTGTGGAACTTTATTCGTTCCGGTTCCCGGGCATAAAGTCTGGCTTTTTCTACTTTTCCGATTACACTCGACTGCATTTCCTTGCCCTCCTTGCACTCAATAATTTTACTTTAAAATGCTTTGCATAATTTTTCTTTCAACCAGATGATAAGCTTACGTTTTAATTGTAACCCTTTTCAGAAGGCAAAGTCCATAGTCTGTTAATAAGGCTTGTGCCTGTAAAAATCTGTAAAAAAATTTTTGTAAAAAATATTTATTTTTAACTATTTAGAAGTGCTAAATCCGCTGGTTTTTTAGCCCAGCATATTGATGAGAACTCCGGCTACTACTGCAGAGCCGATGACACCGGCTACATTGGGCCCCATGGCATACATCAGCAGGAAATTACGCGGGTTTTCCTTTTGCCCTACTTGTTGGACAACCCGGGCCGCCATCGGGACAGCGGACACGCCAGCAGCTCCTATTATCGGGTTAAAAGGTTCTTTGGAAATGAATTTCATAAGCTTGCCCATCAGTACGCCTCCTGCAGTGCCACCGGCAAAGGCTATCAGGCCCAGTGCCAGCACCATGAGGGTTTCGGGGCGCATAACTACTTCGCCCGGCATGGATGCACCGATGGAGAGCATCAGGACAATGGTTGTTATGTTTATTAAAGAGTTCTGGGCAGATACAGAGAGCCTTTCGACTACCCCGCTTTCACGCAGGAGGTTACCAAACATAAACATCCCGACCAGAGGCGCACTTTTTGGTACCAGCAGTACCACTACGATTGTGGCAATAATCGGGAACATGATTCTTTCGCGCTTTGAAACCGGTCTGATTTGAGTATCCATGTAAATCTGACGCTCTTTCTTGCTGGTCAGGGCGCGGATTATGGGTGGTTGAATTATGGCAACCATGGCCATGTAGGAGTAAGCTGCAACGGCTGCTACTCCCATAAGCTCTGGAGCCAGCCTTGATGTGAGGTAAACGGTAGTAGGGCCGTCGGCGCCCCCTATAATTGCGATGGAAGCTGCTTCCCTGAGGCCGAAGTCTGCAATGCCGAAATGTCCCAGCAATAATGCCCCCAGAAAAGCTATCACAATTCCTATTTGAGCAGCAGCTCCCAGCAGAACAAGCCGCGGCTTTGCTATTAGCGGACTGAAGTCTGTCATGGCTCCCAAACCTATAAAGATCAGTTTGGGTAAAACAGTGTACCTCAGTAACCCGTATTCTATAAAAATACCCAGTAGCCCGGCTGAACCCAGCTCATCTCCTGCATCCTGGGGTTGAATTAGCAGACCTGTTCCGGGCAGGTTGGCGAGTATTACCCCGGTGCCTATAGGCAACAGGGCATAGGGTTCCCATTTTTTGGTGATAGCAAGCCAGATAAATACCAGGCCTACGGCTATCATGACCCCGTTGGTCCAGCTTAAGTCAAGAAATCCAACCTGCAAAAATTCGTTCAAATGTTATTCCCCTGATGCTGCATTATTATTGGTAGTTTTTTCCTCCGGTTCATCACCACCGGGGAGTCGAGGGATAATAAAGCTTGAAGCTTTTACCACCAAAGCCAGCAAAATCAGGACGAGAAAAGTAAAGCCGAAGGCTATTCCGGTTATCTGCCAGGCTATATCCCAGTCTATCACTTTATTTTTCCTCTACTCCTTAATAAAAAAGAAGGGCATCAAGCTAAAATTCTGCTTTACCGCCCTTCCCCTTATGTAGTAACCGGCCTGCCGGGACTGATTATGCGTCAACAGAAAGCGCGGTGATGCTTTCTTCCTCGGCGTCCGATTCCTTCTTTTTGGTGCTTGTTATTTTGATCTGGTCATCAACCAGGTCAACTTTTATTTTATCTTTTGCCTTGTAATCGCCCTTGAGCAATCCTTCGGATATGGGATCTTCCAACATGTCCTGAATTGCCCTCTTAAGCGGCCTGGCTCCAAATACTTCATCGTAGCCTTTTTTGGCAAGGTGGCTCTTGGCCTCACTGCTTACTTCCAGTTCAATGTTCTTTTCTTTCAGTTGCTCTTTAACATTGCCCAGTGCAAGATCAACAATCTGCAGTATTTGCTCTTGTGTTAGCGGGTGGAATACTATCGTTCCATCCAGCCTGTTGACAAATTCAGGCTTGAAGGATTTTTTTACTTCACCCAGTAATTTTTCTTTCATCCATTCATAATTTTGCTGTTGCGTTTTAGCCTCGTCGCTGTGGGACGAAAAGCCTATTTGAGTGCCTTTTCTGATCAGTTCAGCGCCTATGTTGGAAGTCATGATTATAATTGAATTTCTGAAATCGACTCTTCTGCCTTTGGCATCTGTAAGGTGCCCGTCGTCGAAAATCTGGAGGAGAATATTGAACACATCCGGATGCGCCTTCTCGATTTCATCAAGCAGGATACAGGCGTATGATTTCCGTCTCACAGCTTCAGTAAGCTGTCCACCTTCTTCAAAACCTACATATCCAGGTGGAGCTCCAACCAGACGTGAAACGGCAAACTTCTCCATAAATTCACTCATATCAAGGCGTATAAGCGAATCTTCGTTTCCGAACATGAATTCTGCGAGTGTTTTGGCGAGTTCGGTTTTACCTACGCCGGTCGGGCCCAGGAAAAGGAAGTTGCCGATGGGACGGCGAGGATCTTTAATACCGGCCCGGGCACGCCTCACAGCTTTTGAGATGGTTTTAATGGCTTCTTCCTGGCCAATAATTCGCTCATGCAGTGCTTCTTCCATGTTGAGTAAACGCTCTGTTTCATCACTGGCGATTTGCACCAGTGGTATACCGGTCCACATGCTAACAACCTGAGCCACATCGTCTTCTTTTACGTTGACTTCCTCCCGATCCATTTTGGAAAGCCACTCTTCTTCTTCAGTTTTAATCTGCTCGCTTATCTGGATCTCCTGCTGACGTAGCTCGGCTGCATCATCATATTGCTGGCTGGCCAGGGCTGCTTCTTTGTCCTGGCGGTAACGATCTTCAATTTGCTTGAGTTTTTTAATTGAGCTGGGACGGGTGCCATACCTGATCCTGACTCGGGATGCAGCTTCGTCTACAACGTCTATAGCTTTATCGGGTAGATAGCGATCCGGTATGTACCGTGCAGCCAGGTTAACTGCCGATTTTATAGCTTCATCGGTGATTGCAAGCTGGTGATGTTCTTCATACCGGGATTTGATACCCCTTAATATTTCAATTGCTTCATCAGCAGAAGGCTCTTCGACCAGCACTGGTTGAAAGCGTCTTTCGAGGGCGGCATCACGCTCTACATATTTGCGATAATCATCAAGAGTAGTTGCTCCAACGCACTGTAGCTCCCCTCTGGCTAGCGGTGGCTTGAGTATGTTGGCAGCATCAACTGCACCTTCGGCAGCACCCGCTCCTACCAGGGTGTGGAACTCGTCAATGAACAGTATGCAGCCACCGGCTGCTTTTATCTCGTCTAATATTTTCTTGAGGCGCTCCTCAAATTCGCCCCGGTACTTTGTACCGGCAACAACTGAAGCCATATCAAGGGCGACAATGCGTTTTTCTTCGAGGGTGGCAGGGACATCGCCAGAGACAACACGGTGTGCAAGCCCTTCAACAATTGCGGTTTTACCAACTCCGGGTTCTCCAATGAGCGCCGGGTTGTTTTTTGTGCGCCGGCTTAAAACCTGAACAACACGTTCAATCTCCCTGTCCCGGCCGATAACCGGGTCTAATTTACCTTCCCGAACTGCTGCAGTCAGGTCCCGGCTTACCTGGTCCAGAGTCGGAGTCCGGCTGGTGCGGGAACCCTTGCTTTTGGAGCTGCTGGTTGAAAGTACACGGGCAATTTCAGCCCTGGTTCTTTCTTGATTTACGTCCAGGCTTTGAAGTACCTTGGAAGCTACACCTTCTCCTTCGCGCATAATGCCCAGTAGCAGGTGTTCAGTGCCAATATAGCTATGGCCCATCTGCCTGGCTTCATCAATTGCCAGCTCTATTATCTTTTTGGCTCTGGAAGTGAGGCCGGAAGCTCCGGTTGTTTTCTTTTCTCCGGTGCCTATAATGTATTCAACGGCCTGCCGTACTCTGGCAAGGCTTACTCCCATACCGTTGAGGACTTTGGCAGCAATACCTTCCTCTTCACGCACCAGGCCCAAAAGTATATGTTCGGTGCCTATATAACTGTGGTTAAAGCGCTGCGCCTCTTCCTGGGCCAGCGTAAGTACTTTGCGGGCATGTTCACTAAATTTATCAAATCGGCTTGCCAAAATTAACTCCTGTAACGGTCAGAATTATCAACTCTTACTTATGATTATAGAATAAAGAATTATCAAGGTCAATGAACGGCAACGTTATTAGAATGAAAAGCAATCAGCGAAGTCTGGTTTACTTTATTAATTTTGCTATCTTGACCCCGGACAGTTCCAGATATTATGCTTACAACAACAATGGAGAGTAAAGTTTACCTTATAGGCATTGGTACTGGCAACCCTCTTGACCTTACACCCCGGGCAGTCGAAGCTATAAGCGACGCCCAGGTTGTTATCGGCCATTATTTTAGCATTGGTTTAATAGAAAACCGGTTAACTGGCAAGCAGGTTATTTCAGGGTCAATGAGCCCTTTAGAACGGTCGGCTTCGGCGGTCGATTACGCTATTAAAGGTTTTAAAGTAGCTGTAATAGCAATCGGGGATCCCGGGATTTATGCTATTGCCAGCACTTTTTTAAGTTATTTAAAGGAGAACGACCTCAACATCCCGCTGGAAATTGTACCTGGAATAACTACTGCAAGCAGTGCTGCTGCTCGTCTGGGTTCGCCACTGGGACATGATTTTGCTGTAGTCAGTCTGGCAGATCAGGCCGGGCGCTGGCAGGATACTTTAAGACGTGTCAAGGCAGTTTCCCGGGCTGATTTCGTGCTGGTTATTTACAACCCGCTGGGCAAACTGGGTAATTCACGCCTGGTAGAAATTTGTAATGTACTTTTGTCATCCAGGCCACCGGATACTCCGGTTGGACTGGTGGGCAATGCAGGACAAAAGGATGAAGACCTGCGTATTACCATACTTGAAAAACTGCCACGGGAGAAAATTGCCAAAGATACTTTAATTATCACTGGCAACTCTAAAACATATATATACAAAGGCTGGATGGTTACCCCGCGCCCTTATCAGCCCGGTCTGGGTTACTGATTTCCCCTTTTTATTGTGGCTGAGAATTATCTTCAGGCAGCACAAGTTTTTCAATGGCCGAGGTAAATATGGAATAATCATAACCAGCACTTATAATTTTCATCATGCCCTTTGCAGTCTTAGTTTTATCGGCTGGTTCCTTTTGGGTTGAATCCAGACTTGCATTTCCTGCATGATAAACCCCTGTTTCAGGTTGAGCCTGGTCCAGGCCTGTTTGGCCCTCGTCTTCAAGATTACCCGGCTCAGATGCATTTTCTTCGGTTGTATTTTCCCCGGCAAGGAGCCTGGAAGCTTCTTCAGGTACATTACCACGGCATACAATCAGATTTCCCATTAGCGGTTTTATTAATTCTGTATGTGCTTTTAATCGTTTTGTTTCCTCCGGGTTAAACCAGTCGTCTTCAGGCAGAGTATTTACAATCATGTCTGGCTGGCAAAACTGGTAACGGTCGGCAGTAAGCTTAATGTTTTCAACATGGTCGTCGATGTAGACAAGTATGCTGGGCCAGGGGTTGTTCGGTGTAAACACCTGAGTCAACTGGTTTAATGGCAACCACTCGCGGTATTCACTTACAAATCTTGCCTTCCACCTCGGTTCGATAAAACCTGTTTTTACAGCTGTATATTTGTTAAGCTTTGAAGAGTAGACGATAATGTCGGGCACAGCAAAAGATACGTGGGTTGAATAATCAAACAGCAGTTCTTTTAAGGCGCTGGTACCCGGAAGAACTTCAACACGTTCGTACTGGCTGTCTCCTTCGCCTGATGATGAATACAGGTCAAAATCTTTTAAGGGCAGTGTCAGCATTTTTGTTGGTTCCAGCCATTTAAGCAGGCAAAGCACAGCCCATCTTTCGTAACCTGTTCGGAGGTGCTTTTTTAAAAAAGCCCTTATATCGGCCAGGCAATTTTCCTCGAATGTACCTTCATCAATTTTATCCTTCAGCAGGTCAAAAAGAGGATTGAACAATGGCCGCATTAGCCCGTCGACCGGGTCGTTGAGAAAACGCCTCAAGGGCGGTGCCATTTTCACCTCTCCAGCAATGTTTAAACTGGAGGTGACCTGCTTTTCCAGCTTGATAAATTCCCCCTTCAGTTCTTCAGCCATGGTGACTTCATGGCTGAAATGCTGTTTAAGAAATGTATCTCTCACTTTGTCAAAGTGAGAATAAAAATCACCCCTGACATCCTGAGGTATAAATACAGCATTTTTCTCGATTGCTATCTTGGGGTTATTTTCAATATACTTTTTTAGCTCCTGGTAGGGTTTATGCCAGTCATAAGCCATTTGTTTCCTCCTGCAAGACAAGGTGTTTTTCAATATTAATAGTTGTAAGTCCGGGTTGAAAAGAATCAAGAATACTTCTTATACAGAAATATTAAAAGGCCGGGCTGATTTAAATCTATCCAGACCTTTTAACCTGAATCATTTCCCCGAGTATGCTGACTGCAATCTCGGCGGGCGTGTGGGCCTTTATGTTTAAACCTATCGGGGCGTGTACCCGATTGATCTCTTCATCGGTAACCCCTTTTTGCTTGAGGTTGTCGTATACAGCCTGGTTTTTGGTTCTTGAACCTATCATGCCAATGTAAAAAGCAGGCGTTTTCAAAGCTTTTTCCAGTACAACCTGGTCATTTTTATGCCCGTAGGTAACGATAACGATAAAGCTGCCCTTGCCGATTTTCAGTTCCTTAAACGATTGTGCAAAATCGCTGGTCAGGGTCCTTTCCGCCTCTGGAAATCGTTCTGGAGTCGCAAATCCAGGGCGGTCGTCAACAACGGTGACTTTGAAGCCGGCAAGTCCAGCCATTTTTGATAGTGAATGGGCTATATGGCCAGCGCCGAAAATAAATACCATTGGTGTTTGCAGAACCGGCTCTATGAATACCTCCATGTCTCCACCGCATATCATGCCGACCCCTTCATCGGGTTTTTTCAGTTCATACTTAAAACGTTGCGGTTTACCTTTGCGCAACACTTCTTTGGCGACTTCAACTATTTCCCTCTCAACGCTTCCCCCGCCAATGGTTCCCTTGATAGTGCCGTCGGCTAAAACCATCATTTTGGCCCCTTCTCCACGTGGAGTCGAGCCGCTGGATGCTATCAGGGTTACGAGCGCGGCTTCTTTACCCTCAGCTTTTAATCTGGATACTTCTTCATAAATATCAAGTTCCATTTCTCTCCCCTGTTTACCTGTGTTTTCCTGATTTTAATACTTTTATTACGGGTTGTTTTTCCCGAGCCTGTCCTATTATAACATGGCTGAATTTAGAGTGCTTATTTATAACTTTTGCAATCTCAACAGCTCTGGCGAGCTCAAGATCGCTGTTTACTTTGTTAATAAAAACAACCTTGCGGGCCTCAGGCGGGCTTCCTTTGGTTATACCTTGAGGGTGCAGAATCAAGCTGGCAACCATGCCTGTTGAAACCGTGTCATCAGGTTTTATTTGAATAAGTTCACAGGCAATCTCCGGCCTGAAAACTATTTCTGATACTTTTTTACCCAGGCAGTCGATGCCAACAACGGCGATAACAATGGTTGTGGCGCGGGGAATTACCGGTTCAGCTCGGCCCGGGGCTTTAATCGGCTTGCAGCCGGCTCCATCAGCTTCTATAACGATATAGCTGGCAATCGAGGCAATTTTTTCGACGCAGTCAACTCCGATACTGGTTAATTTGTACTCTCCGTCACGGCCTCCAGCCAGAGTCAGGTGGTGTTTTTTAGATAAATTTTGTCTGGCTTTTTCAAACAGGAGGTCTTCGTTATTTTCGCAAATGAGGTATCCGGTAGCCTGGGCAGGTAAAATCCTGGTAGTAGTAGTAGTAATCACTGTATTGCCGGCGCCCTCGAGTTCTTTTGCAAGAGCATTCATAAGAGTGCTCTTGCCTCCACCTCCGACCAGGCTTATTATTTCCCGGCTGGATAGTTCAAGCGCCGTTGTCAGGCTGATGCCTTTAAGGCCGGCTACTTGTTTATTACCAGCCATACCCCGCCTTCTTCACAAATCCGGGTGGCAGGCGTCATGCCCGCCTCGTCTACCAGGTGCTGCAACTCCTCAATGCTCAAGCGCCGCCGTCCAAGCCGGTCATTTAAAATGCGGGATTCATCTGCTATAGCTTCGATCGCCTCTTTGGTGGCATCTTTTCCGTAGCCCCCGCCAACAAATGCAAGACCACCGGGCTTTAAGACCCGGTATATTTCGGGAAGCAGTGTTTTTGTGCCTGGTAAAAAGAAAAAAGCTCCCCGGAAGATAACCAGGTTGAAAGTCTCGTTTTCAAAATTTAATTTATCCAGGTTCGTCTGTGTTACTTTTATGCGTTTTTCCAATCGACATTCCGAGACTTGGCTCTTAAAAGACTCGAGCATTTCATTACGCTCATCGGCGATAGTTATATTAACTCCCGGATAGTTGCTGGCCAGTTCGATTGCTATTCCCCCTGAGAACGGGCCGAGTTCAAGAACGTCTCCTTCCCTTTTGCCATAGAGTTCCATGGCCTGAGCTGCCAGGAAGGGGTAAATATCTCGCCATAAAGCGTTAACTCTTTTTAGATCCCTTATTTGCATAAACCTGTTGCCCCCTGTTAATGTGTATTAAATTCAGCAAGGATAGCTTCCAGTACACCTCCGCCCAGAGCTCTGCCTTTATCGGAAATGGTGAAACAGTATTCCTTGATACCGCGAGGATCGACATCACCGCATTTCATGCCCTTGTGTACGGTGGTACCATTTCTAAGTAGCCCCCGCACTACTCCACCGATAACTGTTTTGATCGGGGCTCCACTTATTTCGGCTACCACATCACCGGACTTTACGATATCACCGATGGCGTAATGGGTATTTAAAACCCCATCCTGCGGTGCTCTCAGCACGCGTTCTTCGGTGTAGCCCATTATGCTGCCGGGTATGCGGGTATCAGCTTCAGCTTCTCCGTGCCGGATAACCCGGCCAAGGTTATGGCCGCGATTGGTCTCGATTACAACATCCACATCTCTGCCGGCATGAAACCCCACTCCGAGACCGATTACCAGCCGGGCGTCATCCATTTTATTGCCCAGGTTTTTTTTGGCGATGGTTGCATCAATAATAACGTCAGGTTTTAAAACCGTTTTTACCTTTGCCTCAGGATCAATTAACAGTGGGATTTCAACATTTTGCCAGGTCCCGAATACATCGTCAGGAGAATTTACAAGCCGTGCTGTAACACCTTCAACGGTTTTTTCCTTGTCATGTACCGCTTCGCTGAATGCTACCTCCCTCCTGACCGCTTCAGGTCGGGACGTTTCAGTGAGGACTACCCTGAAATGACATTGATGCAGGCGGTGGGCGATTGCTGTTGCCTGTTCTCCGGCCCCTCTTACCAGGATTTTTAAGCTTGCTAATGACATGGCTTAGACCTACCTTTCTTTGTAATTATTTTCTCTGCTTTTTAATGTAGATGTTTGGAGACATTTTATTTTAGCCCTGTGTCGTGCATTCTGTCATTACAGTTGCAATCGTAAACACGGATTCGCCTCAGTTTTAAAATCAAATATACATGTTTACCCGGTGCCAGCGCCATATCTTCAAAAAGATGGTAGGGAACTTCAGCTACCAGCTGATGGCTGCGTACATCTACTGTAACGCGTACCGAGTCGTCTGTATAGCGTATGTCGCTTACATTACCTTCAAAACGGTTAACTCCAGGGCCCGGTGGCCGGGTTTCTGACAGGAAAATATCCCTTGGAAGGAAAGCGATACGATTCACCGAGTTGCCTTCATGTGCAACAATTACCGGCAAGCCGTTGCAGTCGGCTTCAACTACACCCTGTTCCAATTTTCGACATGAGCAGCAGTCCAGTATATTCGGAGCTCCTATAAAATTGGAAACAACCTGGTTTTCAGGGAAGAAAAACACTTCGTCAGGTGTTGCTACCTGTTCGATATTGCCATGGTTCATGACCGCTATTCGGTCGGCAATTTCTTCTGCCTCGGAAAGGTCATGAGTTACGTATACCATGGTTATACCCAGGTTTTTCTGAAATTGCCTCAGTTCCATTCTGAGGTATTTGGCAGTCTGCAGGTCGAGGCTGCTTAAAGGTTCATCCAGCAGCAGCACTTTGGGTGATGGGGCCAGGGCCCTGGCCAGGGCCACTCTTTGTTTTTCGCCTCCGCTTAAATACTTTGGGTAGCGGTTGCCAAGGTGTTTTATTTTTGCAAGGCGCAACAGTTCGTCAACCCGGTTTTCTATATCGCTGCGGGGAAGCTTGTTTAATTCCAGGCTGTAGGCAATATTTTTTTTAACATCCATATGGGGGAACAGTACCAGTTGCTGAAAAAGGTATCCTATACGACGGTGGCTGGCATCAATGCCGTCAACCGGTTTGTTGTCGAAACTTACTGAACCTTCATAGTCTGTAAGTCCGGCAATAACATTGAGTAAAGTCGTTTTTCCAGAACCGGATGGACCCAGAACCACCATGAGTTCACCCTCGTTGATTTTGAGGTTAATGTTTTTACATATATATCTGCTTATGTTTTTTAATTCAATATTCGGCATGTTAACTCCACTTGGCGGTCACTTTGTTCTCCATGTAGCCGAACAACTTGTCAAATATAAATGTCATAACGGCCAGTACGATGAGGCATACTATAATGATATCAATCCGGATCAGGCTTTCAGCACGAAGCATAAGCGCCCCTATGCCTGTGGGTATGGCGACCATTTCAGCCGCGATTACCACCCGCCAAGCATGGCCTGCGTTTAATCTTAGACCGGTAAAAATCATGGGTAATGCCAGTGGCATGACCACCGTGGTAAGGATTTTGATGTCAGATGCACCCAGGGTGCGCGATACCTTTACATAATCTTTGTCGACACTTTTTATGCCGGCGATAGTATTATAAAGCACCGGGAAGAAAGATGAAATAAATATTATGGTAATGGGAAGCCATTCATTGATACCTATCCACAGCAGCAGCAGGGGCAACCAGCCCAGTGGCGGGATGGGCAAAAACAGGCTGACTATCGGGTTTAATGACTTATGTGCTATTTCCTTCCATCCCATTATTACCCCGAGCATCACACCGGCAAGTGAACCGGCGGTAAGACCGGCCAGGACCCTCCACAGGCTGGCAAGGAAGTTATCACCCAGGACCCCGGTTGATGCCAGGTTAAAAAACTCGGCCATAACTTCTGAAAAAGGAGGAAAGTAAAACTGACCGGGGACGAGGTTAAATCGGGCAGCCAGCTCCCAGATAATTAAAAAAATAAAAATGGGAACAATTCCCCAGCCGGGGTTCAACTTTTTAAGAATGATTTTGACGCCTTTCATATCCGGTTAATCCGCCAGAAGGAAGCTCAAATCCATTATTTCTTCTGCCGGGAAACTGCTTCTAATATAGTCCAGTTCCTCCAGGTAGTCTATCACCTCCTGTACGCCCGAGATCTCAATTGCAGGTGAAAAATTAATACGGTTGATGGCTCTCAGCATCACTTCTGGTGAGTAGTCAAACCCGGCTGCAGTTTCGAATGCAGAATCAGTCGGCTTTTCCTGTTTTATTGTTCCCTGCATGGCACTTGAGAGAATTTGCGAGGCTTCTTCCGGGTTTGAGTTTATCCAGTCAACTGTTTTTGAGTCTACTTTAAGCAGTGCTTTAATTGTTTCAGGCGAGCTGTTAATAAGTTCCTGTTTCACTACCAGAACCCCTCCCTGCAGCCCCGGCCAGACGTCTTTACTTTCCAAGAGCATTTCAAAACCATGCTCTTCGGCCATACTGGACCATTGTTCAGGAAGAAAAACAGCATCAACCTGGCCTGATTGTATTGAGATCAAGGCTCGGGCCGGGTTCATGCGCAATGTATTGTCCAAAACCTTTTTTTTATCCAGTTCAAAATAGTCTATAGTTTTGTTAAGTACTACATCTACTGCGCCACCGGGTTGAACACTGGCTATACGTATTCCTGGATTTTGAAGGTCATCGACGGCTTTGATTTTATCCGGATTAACAGCCAGCCCGTAACCATCTTTGTGGGTGCCGGCTATTATTTTCAAATCTACCCCTGCATTGGCGTAAGCAGTAATAGCAGGCACAAGGCACATATATGCTACTCCGATATCGCCGCGTGCAAGTGAGGAAGCCAGAGCCATTCCTGTGACATAGCTCTCGTGTGCAGTGAAGGAAAGGCCCTCCTCTGCATACCAGCCTTTTTCGAGAGCTGTGTATGCTGAAGTTGCATGAGCATTGAACTCAACTGCCATGCCGACAGGTTTATTCGGATTGGTGCAGCCTGCGAGCAACATGCTTATGCTTGTGATTGCAGCAACGATGCAAACGAAAATCATCCTCATTTTTCTTTTAACTCCATTCTATCCGGTTGAATTTATTGATCATTATGAACCCAGGCATGCAATTACGCCCCGGTCTTCTACTTCCAGGTGGCGAAGATCCTGGCTGTGGTGTTTTAGTACAGCCTTGCCTCCGGTGTTGCCTTTTAACCGCATAAACTCCGGTAATATTCCGGGTGAGAAAACAACCGGGTGGCCGGGCTCGTGTTCAAAGGTCGGCACAAGGATGGGCGTGTTTTCCAGTTTGTAACTACGGATCAAAATGTTTATCAGGCCGGGCCTGATGAAAGGACGGGTTCCCAGGGTCAGCAAGACAGCTCCACAGTCCGGGGCTATTGTTTTCAGTCCTTTACGAATTGAGCGGCTCAGTTGCTGTTCGCCTTCAGGGATGGTGACTATTTTTACCGGTTGATCAGTAAGCTCTTGCTTGAATTGCTCCGACTGTTGACCGAGTACAACTATAAGGTCGTCAATACCACCGTCTAAAAGTGAGCCTACCATGTAAGGAAGCGGCAACTCGAAAGGCGAGGCAGTTTTCCCAGCAGCCAGAACCACCGCCGAGACCTTTATTCTTTGCCCGGCAGAAGAAGATTTGACAGAGAGGCCGAGAATAATCGTTTCACTGCCACCGTTTTGTTTTCGGTAGATTATACTGTCTCCGGTGGCAAACTCGTAGATGAAAAGACCCCGTCTGCCCCATAGCTTAACTCCCTGCAATTCATTTATTGCCAGTTGCCGAATGGTGCGCCTGAATCGGGTCTTTTCAAACTCGTTTAGTTGATTTAGTCGATTCTTTACCTGGTCAGTAATAAGTATCTGGTTCATTCTTACCGGCAGCTTACTCAAAAGGGTTTAGCCGCATTTCCCTTTCGTCGTTAAGGCCTTCATTAAAATTTCGTGATAACTCTTTATTATCAAACAGCCTCAGGGTAGTTTCAATACGGGAGAAATCTTCATAGCTCATGATTACAGCTACTGGTTTACCGTGCCGGGTTACCATGTACCGCTTTCTTTCAGCGTTTACCTGCTCCAGTATCGGGAGCAGTTGCTGGCGGGCCTGGGTTGCTGATATTGCTTCAAGCATGATATGCACCAAAAAATGTACATACTTATGTACATTAAATAATTGATTAGTAATGTAGCACGTTATTGATTGGTGTGTCAAGTTAATATGTGCGGGTAAAAGACTTTTGGACGTATGCTAAATATGCTATATAATAACTCTCATGAGGATAATTGCCGGACAGGCAAAAGGCCACCCAATAAAGATGCCAAAAGGTACCCCGACGCGTCCCGCCACCGAGCTTGTCAGGGGCGCAATTTTTTCTTCGCTGGAAAATATGGGGGCAGAAAACTCGATTGTGCTTGACCTTTTTTCCGGCAGTGGATCTCTTGGTGTCGAGGCATTAAGCAGGGGTGCCGGCTGGGTGGATTTTGTTGACCAGGATAAACGTTGTTGTGCTATAATCAGGGAAAATTTGGCTGCTACTGGATTTAGTGATAGAGCTAAAGTATATAGATTAAATGTTTCCCGGGCGATTCAGTTACTAAACAAGGAGTACAATCTTATTTTGATGGATCCACCCTATAGTAGTCCAGAAATCGATAGTATTATCGAGAAACTGGCGCTTTCTGATCTGGTTGGCAAGGACACCATACTCTGCTCTACTCATTCGACGCGTCTGCCGTTAAAACCGGCTTATGCTTCGCTGGAAATGTTTAAAGAACTCAGGCATGGGGACAGTGTTGCCACTTTTTTTAAATTGGGAGAGTTATAATGACAATTGCTATATACCCTGGTACATTTGATCCTATTACTAACGGCCATGTCGATATTGCTGTGAGAGCAGCCAGGTTGTTTGACCGGGTAATTGTCGGTGTGTTTTCTTCACCCAAAAAAGAAGTCATGTTCGATCTGGAAAAGAGGCTTTTTCTTGCAAGGGAAGTGTTTCGTAAATATAAAAACATAAGTGTTGAGCCTTATGATAACCTGACGGTTGATTTTGCCCGCAAAGTTGGAGCAGGGGTTATAGTACGGGGCTTGAGGGTTAGTGGAGACTTTGAACTTGAGTTTGAAATGGCAATGATGAACCATCGCCTTGACCCGGATTTGGAGATGGTGTGTTTCATGGCAAGCCCGCAGTTCCAGTTTATCAGCAGCAGCATAATAAAAGAAGTGTCAAAATTGAAAGGTGATATAAAAGACCTTGTCCCGACACAGGTAGTTGAAGCATTGGATGAGATGGCCTCATAAGGTAAAGATTAAAAAGCAAGTCCACCATGATTTTGGTGAAAATACAAAGTAAATTAAGGAGGAGAAGTTTTAAATGGCCTACAAAATAACCGACGAATGCATCAGTTGCGGCGCCTGTGAAGCTGAGTGCCCCAACGGTGCCATAACCGAAGGTGAAACTATATATGCCATTGATAAGGGCAGGTGCACTGAATGTATAGGCAGTCATGATGCGCCGCAATGTGTTGAGGTGTGCCCGGTTGATGCTATTGTCTTGGATCCGGAAAACGAAGAAAGCCGCGATGAATTAATGGAAAAGTGGAAAGGTCTGCATCCCGGCGAGGAACCCAAATAGATTCTGCAGAATCTAATCTTTAAGTCAAAAGGCGTGTGAAAAAGTCACGCACGGTATCGAAATCTGCCGGCAAGATTGCCAGCACAAGGGGGAACTTGCCGGCAAGGAAAGAAGCAATAGCTGATTCGGCTACTACTCCCGCTTCAAATAGCCTGATCCACAGTGATATTACTGCTCCAAGCAGCACGCTGCCAAGCAACAAGCCAAAAAAGGCCCCGCCAAGGCGATCTACCCAGCCAAGCAATATAGCTGAAGCAGCGAAACGAAGCATGCTGGACAGCACAGCAGCTATAACCATTACAGCAGCAATTATAATTATAAAAGAAAGGACATTGAAAGCGGCGCTATCTGCAAAACCGAACCACGCGCTTACGTTATCATAAAATCTGCTGGCAATAATAACACCTACAATAACACCTATAATGGAAAAGACAGTTTTTATAAGCCCCCGTTTTAAACCCTGGAAAAGGCTTAATGCCAGCAGTACCAGTAATATAATGTCTAGCCAGTTCATAGCCGTTAAATTATAACATATGGTTTTGCTTCTAACATTTGCCGATTTCCCTTGCCCTGCCATGCGCTCCGGCAACAGCTTTTATTATAATGTCTTTTAATCCTTCAGATTCAAATATTTTCAAGGCTGCTTCTGTGGTGCCACCCGGGGAGGTTACCTGCTGTCTTAGTGTAGTCAGCCCGGCATCTGATTTAAGGGCATAACTAACCGAACCAAGTGCCGTTTGCATTACCATTTCAATGGCTGTTTCCCGGGGAAGCCCCAGTTCAACCCCGGCCTCAACCAGTGATTCCATGAACAGATAGAAGTATGCCGGGCCGCTGCCGCTAATGGCCGTTGACATATCGATAAAGGCTTCATCTTCAAAAAATATTGCTTTACCCATTGTCGACAGAATGCTTTGAGCTGCTTTCTTTTTTTCTTCAGTAACTGCCGGAGAGGCAGTCCAGGCTGTCATGCCCATTCTTATTTGTGCGGGCGTGTTGGGCATTGCCCTTATAACTTCGCCGTGTTTAAGGCTGTTTGCAAGGCTTTCGAGGTTGGTGCCGGCCAATATGGATATCACCAGTTTCCCCGGACTGAATTTGCCGACAAGTTCCCGGGAAATGGCATCCAGGTTCTGGGGTTTTACTGCAAGGATAATAATGTCAGCAGCTGCGATAGCTCTTGTGTTTGAAGATGTTGTGCAAACTCTATATTTATTTTTAATATCCTCCAGCCTTGCAGTGCTGATATCACTTACCGTTATTTTCTCCGGGGCTGTTATCTTGCTGTCGATGAGTGCCCCTAGAATTGCCCTGGCCATATTACCGCCGCCGATAAAGGTTATGTTCATTTTACCACCAGATTAATTACCCTGCCTGGAACATAGATCATATCGACCACTTTTTTACCTTCAATGAAAGGTTTTATACGCTCTGCTTCCATTGCACTTTTCAGTGCTTCATCTTTGCTTACGTTCACCGGAAGGTTAATTTTACCTCTTAACTTCCCATTTACCTGAACAACCAGGGTTATTTCTTCTTCTTTAGCTTTATTTTCATCCCATTCCGGCCACTTTTGAGTGTGGACAGAGTATTCATAGCCCAGTTGCTGCCAGAGTTCTTCGGTCATATGAGGTGCTGATGGGGCCAGCATTAAGAGTAATTTTTTAATTGCTTCCTGCCAGTTTTGAAAAGGAACTGAACCGGATTCTTTGACCCTGCCAAGGTAATTGGTGAACTCCATTAAAGTGGAAAGCATGGTATTGAAGCGTATGTCGTTTATGTCATGGGTGACCTTGCTGATGGTTTGGTGAAGTTGCCTTTCAAAAGTCTTGAGTGCATCATTATTCAGGTTTTCGGCGGGTTTATACTGGTTATTAATGAGATTCCATATCCGGTTAAGCCAGCGGTTTATGCCGGAAATACCGGAATCATTCCATTCTCCTCCCTGTTCCCATGGGGCTACAAACATCAAGTACGCACGTACAACGTCTGCTCCCATTGATGATAGTAATGTATCAGGGTTGATAACATTGCCCCGTGATTTACTCATTTTTTGACGGTCTACTATGATGGTGCCCTGGTTAAAAAGCTTTAAAAAAGGCTCGTCAAAATCGACCAGGCCCATATCCCTTAGCGCCTTGGTGAAAAAGCGTGAATAAAAAAGATGCATTACTGCATGTTCCGCTCCACCGGTATATAGATCGACCGGCATCCAGTACTTCATCCTGTCAGGATCAAAAGGTCCGTCATCAAAGCCCGGACTGGTATAGCGTAGAAAGTACCAGGAAGAGCACATGAATGTATCCATGGTATCGGTTTCGCGTTTAGCCGGAGATTTGCACTTGTGACAGGTCGTGTTTATAAATTCCTCATTATATTTCAGGGGGGATTCACCGGTAGCTTTGAATTCTGCATCCGATGGTAATAATACAGGCAGTTCATGCTCGGGCACCGGCAGTGTTCCGCAATTATCACAGTGAATTATGGGAATAGGTGCGCCCCAGTAACGCTGGCGTGAGATTAGCCAGTCACGAAGTTTATAACTTACCGCGAAACGGCCCCAACCCTTGTTTTCAAGATATCGGGTAACTTCCTTTCTTCCCTTTTCGCTGGGCAAACCATTGAAATGTCCGGAATTAACCATTACACCATCCTGAGTGAAAGCCTCCTCAAGGTCTTCCCCTTCCCAGTCGGGTGGCGCGATAACTACTCTGACAGGAATACCGTATTTACGGGCGAAAGCAAAATCCCGGTCGTCATGAGCCGGCACTCCCATCACCATGCCTGTGCCATAACTCAGCAGTACATAATCCGCAATCCATACCGGCACTTTTTCTCCATTAACATGGTTGGTTAGATAAGCTCCGATAAAGACGCCATCCTTTTCTTTTTCGGTGGAAACACGTTCAATTTCGGTACGTTTACGAGTGCGTTCGACATAAGCCTTTACTTCTTCAGCCTTCTCTTTGGTGGTCAGTTTTTCCACCAGGGGATGTTCAGGAGCCATTACTACGTAGGTGATGCCAAAAACAGTATCCGGGCGTGTAGTAAATGCCTTAACCCCTTTTTCATCAATATCGCTTCTTTCGATACCAAAATGGATTTCAGCGCCTTCACTTCTGCCTACCCAGTTTTTCTGCATGGTTTTAATTTTTTCTGGCCAGTCGAGCCCCTCATGCTCCATAAGCTCGTCAGCGTAATGGGTAATTTTCAGGAACCATTGCTTGAGGTCGCGCCGGATCACGGGGGTGTCACATCGCCAGCAGCCTCCATTGACTACCTGTTCGTTGGCCAGTACTACATTGCAATTGGAGCACCAGTTTACCGGGGCCTGGGAGCGGTAGGCCAGGCCGGCCTGGAAAAGTTTCACAAAAAACCACTGGGTCCATTTGTAATAATCTGGAAGGCAGGTTATTACTTCCCTGTCCCAATCGTAAACAGCCCCTATGGTTTTTAATTGCCGGCGCATATTCTCAACGTTTCTCATCGTCCACTCATGGGGATGGATTCCGTGCTTTAAGGCTGCATTTTCTGCCGGTAATCCAAATGCATCAAAGCCCATAGGATGAAGTACGTTATAGCCTTGCATGCGTTTGAAGCGGGCATGAACATCGGACGGAGCCATAGCATACCAGTGACCTATATGAAGATCACCGGAGGTGTATGGAAACATGGTGAGAGCATACCATTTAGGCTTTGTTGAATCCTCAAAAACGTGGTAAAGCCTGTCGTCAGCCCATTTTTTTTGCCATTTAGGCTCGATTTCAGCTGGGTTATAATTGGATGGCATTCATTCCTCCCCTGCGGGTCATTAATAAAATACCGGAAAGGTGGTATCAGGAGTTAATTGTATCAAGCGGTCGTAGCAGGTGCAACAATCTCGATTGCTTACGGGTTATATCAAGGGTATAATGCCTGCAAATGCGCTTGACATGCGTTATTTGGCAGGAAATGTTTTGGAGTATGCAGCTTTATGGTAATAAGGTCGGAAACATCTGCAGGCGGGGTACCCCGGATTATTGACCGGAATGTTGCCTACCGGGGTGAAATCGGCCAGGAGAGAAAAGCTTTCTGTATAGATTATATAAAACGCAAGAAGGCAACTCTGAAAGATTTACAGCAAAGGCAACTCGATTCCGTAAAAAGTAATGGGGCCCAGATATCGTGTCAAA
Source organism: Dehalococcoidia bacterium (assembly GCA_003552785.1). Lineage (GTDB taxonomy): Bacteria > Chloroflexota > Dehalococcoidia > Dehalococcoidales > CSSed11-197 > CSSed11-197. The sequence continues at coordinate 6,387 of PUOQ01000084.1, read as the reverse complement.
AGGGTTGTGTTTATTGTTGTATGGCCTATATGCAGGCAAGCGTTGGTGAATGTGAGGCAATAGTATATTATCTTTATCAAAAACAGCCAGCCCTGGATACTTTTTTGTGTAACTACTCAACCTGGCGCCAACAGCTCCGGCAAAATGGTGATCTATTTCTAGAATGTGGCCAGCTGTGGCTGGAAAAAAGCCAGGCGGGATCCGGTAATAAGATCAAGAACGCTTTAACAATGGCAGAGAATGCTTATCGCCGGCAGGGCATGCTTTGCCCCTTTTTATCACAGGGGGCATGCGTGATATACGAAGCTCGTCCATTTACCTGCGCCAGCTTGGTGGCCACATCTCCGCCCGAAAACTGTTCCCCTGTTAGTAAATTAAAAGCAGAAACGCTTGTTTTTGGCACTCCCCAAATTTTTGATAATTCTTTTTATTACGGCAAAATCGAGGGCACGGTACTTGCATTCATGCCGCTGATGGTGCACGGTATATTAACGGGTGGCTATGAGTTTCTATCAAATATCCCCGGCCTTGAAGGCCTGGAAATTTATCAGGATTAAGCTTTGAGGCTGCTCTCTTATTTATAAACCGGTTTTTGTGGAGCTTCTTTGGAATACTATGTAGAAACAGGCTCATCTTGTTGCCCGGATTTGTATTAAGCTCTTTTCTTATGATGAGAGAATTCTCGCCGGTATGTTTTTTAGAACTGGTTTACACCGGCTGCTCGAGTTATTTCCGGAATTTTGCCATAACACAGCAGGTAGTCTCCAGGCTGGAGAAACTCGGAGATGTCCGGGAAAGTGATGACACGGTCACCACGTTCAATAGCAAGTATTGTTATACCTGCCCGGTCAAAACCAGTGTCCCTGATGCTCATATTAATTGCCTTGGCCTGTGTAGATAACCAGATCCTAACTACACCGCAGCCACTTTTTTCATGTAAAATACCCCCGGCCAGTGAATATGGCGAATCCTGCCGCTGTTTAAATAAGCCTATTATTTTTGATGTTAGCTTTTTGAAACATCCGGCTTTAACTAGAATGGCCATTAAAATAGCAGCACCGGCAAACACACCGGTTTGCCATGCCGGTGCTTCAAATCCATAAATAATAAAAAATGAAGCAATGACGACAAGCACAAGCAAGCTGGTTAGGCCAGATACCATAAGCCAGTAAGCTATGTGCCTGCGACGGGGCTGGTTTATTACCAGCTCTGATTCCTGGGTGGTAAAGCCTGTGCCTGAAAGGCAGGACAGGGCCTGGAAGCGGGCTTTGGAGCGCTCCATTCCTGTTGCTTCTAAGAAAATGGATCCCACCCAGAATACAGCTGCCCACAAAAAGAGAAAAATGAGTAGCACCAGTATAGTCATGTTGCTAAACCCTGTAAATTAATGATTCGCGCTTTTAATCAGGTTAGGAGATTATAACCGACCATTGCGTATTATTACAACAGGCATACACAAGTTTGATAAGAAGCAGTATTATATTATGAAAATGTTAACTTGTGTGGTAGTGCCGGATTTGCCTTTTGGACCGGCAAAGGTATAAACTATCGTTAAAGTAGCTCTAGTGGGGTTTTATGTTGCTGTCTCAGTTTCAAACCATTGGCAGAGAGCTTAGTACAAGAGGCCTGGTGACCTCTCATAGCGGCAACTTATCAGTTCGCTTCGATGAGAGGCTGGTTATTACACGCAGGGGATCCATGCTGGGTTCGCTGACCGAGCAGGACCTGATTGAAACTGGCATCAATAAGAACGATCGCATGACTCCTCTGGCTTCATCTGAACTTGGAGTGCACAGGGCTATATACAGGGCGACCAGGGCACAGGCCGTAGTTCACGCCCATCCCCCCCACGCTACCGCTTTATCGCTAGTAGAAAAAGAGATTGTTCCCAGAGATGAATGGCAGGATGTAATTGGCACGGTTCCGGTGGTTGGCTGGGGTCTCGATGTTAAGCCTGGCAGTCTCGGGGAAGAAATTGCAGATGCACTTAAAAACCGTCATGTTGTAATAGTTTATGGGCATGGATGCTTTGCAGTTGGCCAGTTGCTCGAAGAGGCTTTTAGTTTTACCACTGTACTTGAGGAAGCAGCAAAGGTGTTGTGTTTGCTCAGGTCTCTTCATACCGGAAACACTGGCTAAGCAAAAATAACCTGCTTCAGTCTATTATGCTTCAAGCGTGCTGATATTATGGTGCGCTTACTTTTTAAAACAGTCGTAGCAAACCTTTGCGCTGAAACGCCGCTTTAACCGCTTTATGTTGTTTTATTTCCATACACCGGAGTGCACCATTTCATATAGCCAGGATGTTTACCGCGAATGATGTCGAAATAAAGTTTTCTGATGCGTGCGGTAAACAGGCCTACACCATCACTCTTAAGCCTGTAACTGTCGATTTCTGATACAGGTGTAACATGTGCTGCTGTGCCGGTTAAAAAGCATTCATCCGCCTGGTAAAGTTCAACTCTGGTGATAGGCCTTTCTTCTGTTTCGACACCAAGCTCTGCTTTAGCAAGTGTGATAACGGTGTCCCGGGTGATGCCTGCCAGTATACTATTATATATTGGCGGGGTTATGAGTTTACCGTTTTTTATGATAAATATGTTTTCCCCGCTACCCTCTGCTACGTATCCATCCGGAGTAAGCATTATACCTTCGTCAAACCCGTTTTCAATGGCTTCAGTTTTTGTAAAGGCGTTGTTGACATAAGTTCCAGCAATTTTTATTGCGGGCGGAATGGTATTGTCTGCCGGCCGCCTCCATGTGGAAATGCAGCACCGGGCACTTTCCATATCAAGGTAAGCCCCCCAGGGGATAACAAATACCAGTAAATCATCTTCAAGCTCGTGTAGTCGCACCCCCATCCCTTCAGTACTCTTGTATGCCAGCGGCCGGATATAAATATCTTCCTTAAGTCCGCTTTTTCGCCCCAGCTCCTGAGTAATTTCACATAACCTGGAAACTGTGTAATCAGGCTGCATCTTGAGTATCCTTGCGCCACTTATAAGGCGCTGATAATGCTCTTCCAGGCGGAAAAGGTAAACTTCCCTTGCTTCCTCATTCCAGTTGCCACGGATTCCTTCAAAAACCGCAGTTCCATAATGCAGCGCATGAGTCATAATTCCTATCTTGGCGTCCTCAAGAGGTACAAATTGTCCTTTCAGGAAAGCAAACGATGGCATGGGTTACTCCTTTCTTTTCCCAGGGCTTTATAGTGGTTGAAATAATAACAGTTTACTTAAGATTTGTCCTGCTCTGTTTTTTTAATTTCACTACCGCAATTACCACAGTACCGGTTGTTTTCAGAAGCAGGAACAGAGCAACTGGTACACAGGACCGAAGAATCATGGCTTTTATCCTGCCCCAAATACAATTTGACGTGGGGCCAGGGGATCTCGATTCCCTCTTCGTCGAAAGCCTTCTTTATACGCCGTCTAAGTTCTCCGGTAACCGTCCATTGCTCAATAGGCTTTACTTCCCCCAGTATCCGTATATCAATGCCTGAATCGCCAAAATTCTGAACCCTTAAAACCTGTGGAGGAGTTTTTATTTTGGGTCCGAAGACCTGGTCTGCAGCCAGTTCCTGTCCAACACGGTTTAAGACTTCAAATACTTTATCCAGGTCTTCACCGTAGGCCACCGGAACGTCCAGCTTGACCCGGGCCCAGTCGCGCGTGTAGTTTGATGAAGTGGATATTTCTCCATTGGGGATGGAGTGAACTATCCCGTCCAGGTCTCGCAATACTGTACGCCTCAAATTAATTTCCTCTACTGTTCCAACACGGCCTGCTACTTCGACCACATCCCCCTTGTTGTAGTGATCTTCCAGGAATATAAAAAGCCCGCTGATAAAGTCCTTGATAAGGCTTTGGGCCCCAAAGCCTATGGCCACACCAAGAACCCCGGCTCCGGCAAGAAGGGGAGTGATGTTTACCCCAAATTCACCAAGCAGCATAAAAACAGCAATCAGGCCGATTACAGCACCGGCTGTAGTAGTCAGCACGGTAGCCAGAGTCTGAGTTCGGTTCTGGTACCATAACCTGGAATGACGGCCTTTGGCACGTAACTTCAGGTATTTTTCTACCAGCCTGGGTATGGCAAGCGATACCAGGCGATATAACACAAAAGAGACAATTATTATTAAAAGAACAGGAATACCACTGGATAACAGCCAGGCTTGTATATCATCAAGCGTGATGTTGGCCTGGACGCCTTCCTCTGATAATACAATAGCTATAGCTGAGGCCATAATAACCAGCAGCAGTGCTGCGGCCAAAATCCAGAAAAAGACAGACAGACCCGTTTTCGTTTCAGGTTTTTTATCTTTTAAAAACCACCGGCTTATGCGGTTTTTAGGCTGCTCTCTGCATATCAGGAGCAACGCCAGTACCAGGGTTGCTGCCCCGAGGGTCCAGATGCTGTGTTGCATTAACCATTCCCACACTATAGCACCCCTATAATTGTTTTAAATTAAAGATAATTATAACATAATTGAATCGATTGTCTGTTTCAAATTTGAGTTGATAAAGAGTAAAAATCAAATATTTCTATCTACTGTCAGGTTTTGTTTTAGCTTTGCAAGTTTTATATTAAAGTATCACCCAATACGGGTTTGGCAAAAATTTGACAAGGTCATTGGGGTGTGATATCATCTACTTTGCTCTCAAGACGAGAGAAGAGAGGAAGAATGTCAGGAGCAGGGACATAGTATAACATACGGTGACTCAAGCCAGGTAGCGTCCTGGTGGCAAGTTGCCAGGGCGTTTAATTATGTCCCGGCACATTAACAATAGAATATAAGTTTTTTGTCCAAAGGCTAATACCAGGCCTGAAACAGGTCAGGCGATAAAGGGCACACGGTGGATGCCTTGGCATCAAGGGCCGATGAAGGACGTGGCAAGGCTGCGATATGCCTCGGCTAGCTGTCTAGCAAGCTTAACCGGGGATTTCCGAATGGGGCAACCCGGCCAGGTAAAACCTGGTCACCTCCGGCTGAACACATAGGCCGGAAGGAGGGCACTGGGGGAAGTGAAACATCTCAGTACCCCGAGGAAAATAAATCAAAAGAGATTCCCTTAGTAGTGGCGAACGAACGGGGAACAGCCCAAACCTGATAAGCTCAGTGGTTCTGAGGCCTATGCTTATCAGGTGTTGTAAGGCGGATCAGGTTCAACTCAGAATGAACCAGGGAGTTACCAACCGAATCCTAGCTGAAGGTTTCTGGAAAGAACCACCATAGCGGGTGACAGTCCCTTAAGTTAAAGGAGTAGGCTTCCGATCCTGCCTTGAGTACCACGGGACACGTGAAATCCTGTGGGAATCCGGGTGGACCGCCATCCAAGGCTAAATCCCCTTGATGACCGATAGTGAACTAGTACCGTGAGGGAAAGGTGAAAAGTACCCCGGAAGGGGAGTGAAATAGACCTGAAACCGTGTGCTTACAAGCAGTCGGAGGGAAGCAATTCCTGACGGCGTGCCTATTGAAGAATGAGCCGACGAGTTAATCTGCGTAGCAGGTTAAGCAATATCAATTGCGGAGCCGTAGCGAAAGCGAGTCTGAACAGGGCGTTTAAGTTGCGCGGATTAGACCCGAAGCCGGGTGAGCTATCCATGGCCAGGGTGAAGCTCCGATAGTCTCGGAGTGGAGGCCCGAACCGGTCAACGTTGCAAAGTTGTCGGAGGAGCTGTGGATAGAGGTGAAATGCCAAACGAACCCGGGAATAGCTGGTTCTCCCCGAAATGCATTTAGGTGCAGCCTCGGGCGATCGCTAGTGGAGGTAGAGCTCTGGATGGACTAGGGGAGATAGCATCTCTCTAACTCCAACCAAACTACGAATGCCATTAGCCAAAGCCCGGGAGTGAGACTATGGGGGCTAAGCTCCGTAGTCGAGAGGGAAACAGCCCAGACCATCAGCTAAGGTCCCTAAGATATGCTAAGTGTTAAAGGAAGTAGGACTGCCAAGACATCCAGGAGGTTGGCTTAGAAGCAGCCATCCTTCAAAGAGTGCGTAATAGCTCACTGGTTGAGTGGTACTGCACCGACAATCCAACGGGGCTCAAGCATATTACCGAAGCTATGGCTTCTTCCTTTTAGGAAGGAGGGTAGGGGAGCGTTCCCTTAGCTGTGAAGTCGTTGTGTGAACAACGGTGGAGCTTAAGGGAAGTGAGAATGTCGGCATGAGTAGCGTAAGACGTGTGAGAACCACGTCCACCGAAAACCTAAGGTTTCCTACGCAAGGTCAATCCGCGTAGGGTTAGTCGGTCCTAAGCCGAGGCCGAGAGGCGTAGGCGATGGACAGCAGGTCAATATTCCTGCACCGCTGTTGTGGAGGTAAAGGGGGGACACGGAAGGTAAGCTGAGCATACCTATTGGACATGGTGTGTCCCCTG
>PUOQ01000018.1 GCA_003552785.1 Dehalococcoidia bacterium | reverse complement strand
CTGGATGAAGCCCAAATACCTTTTTTCACCTTCTTTGAGTTAAACGACGTCGTTAGCAAACTGAAAGAACTTAACGGAAATTAGCCCCTCGGCCCAAATATTTTACTGCCAATGCGCACTATATTTGCACCTTCTTCTATAGCAACTTTATAAGAATCCGTCATGCCCATGGAAAGATACCTCATTTCCACCCGCTCCAATTCAAGTTTTTTCAGGGTGTCAAAAAGATCCCTGGTAAGACGAAAAAAGGGCCTGTAAGCTTCCGGGTTTTCTGCAACTGGTCCCATGGTCATTAAGCCAAGTATTTTTATATGCTTAAGTGGGGAAATCCGGTTTACAAAACTCAAGACCTGTTCTGCCATAATTCCTGATTTTTGCGCTTCCTGGCCGCTGTTTATTTCCACCAGAACGGGCATCAACTTATTTGCCAACGCACACTCTCTATCAAGAATTTCAGCAAGCTCCACGCTATCCAGTGTTTCTACTATATCAAAAATTTTAACGATGCGACCTATCTTGTTGCGCTGGAGGCGCCCAATAAAGTGCCAGTCCGCCCTTTCTCCAATAACATCATACGATCTCTCGGCCTCATTAATGTAGTTTTGGCCTATTTTTTTTACCCCGGCATCAACAGCTTCCAGGGCTTCTGCAGGTGAACGCGTTTTGGCTGCAGCAACCAGATCCACTTCAGCGGGCAATTCTTTGATTAATTCCCTGACATTGTGTGCAATACTCATTTTTGTTTTACCCCGCAATCCGGGCAATAATTCATCCCCTTAAGAACAAAACCGCCACAGTTACAGCACTTCAATTGTGTTGTCTTTCCACCTTTCTTGCCCTTTTTTAAAAGTTTTTCTATTTTACCGCTTTTGATCTTGTCAACCAGCTCTTCTCTTGAGATTAGCTTTCTTTTTAATTCTTTTTTTATTTCACTGGCAACCTCAAAGACTTCACCACAGGTAGGGCAATGCATAAATTGTTTTTTTGAATACTGAAATGTAGGGACAAGATACAGGGTAGCTTTTTTCCTTTCCTGTACGACAGTAAAAACACCACGCACCTCACAATCAGGACAGGTATGTATTACATAACCCAACCGGTCATGATAATCCTTTGAGCCGATAAGAAATAACCACAAGAGAACCAAATATTTCTCCTTAATCGATGTGCTGTTCTATAAAACTGTTTACATCATTTATGGGTATTGCAAAGCCGGTACCCTCAACTCCTTAATGCCAGAGCTATTATGACACCAAGCTGCTTTTTCATACCCCACCTTCCTTATTATGCTTGTGGCGAATTTTAAATAATTAAAGTACCCGGGGCCTGCCAATAATCACAATTGTCCCATACAATTCCAAAGTTAATAAACAAAAGAAGCCCGAAATGTTATAATACACCCTGCCGGGGGAGTGCTGGAATTGGCAGACAGGCATGACTTAGGATCATGTGCCGCAAGGCGTCGGGGTTCAAGTCCCCGCTCCCCCATATCAACCTTCCACTCATTAGATAGCTCAATTTCTTAATCCTTTACCAGTATACAATCAAGAGGTAAATCACCGGTGCCAGCCACTTTTTTGACTACCAGGGTAAAGGTTTCTCCATCATCATCCACACTAACAGTTTCATGCCCCCGCATACGCACAAAACGCTGAATGCTTCGAGATGCCATCTTATCGCCAACGACTTCAATTAGAGAGCCAATTTCTACACTTTCGAGGGCTTCTTTAAGCTTCATATTAGGCTCGGGGGGCTTTAAGCCGCGAACATCCAGCTTTTTTGAAACTTCTGCAGACATATAGCCTCCTTAGAATACCTAATCTAAAACAACTTAATTTGGATGTCAACAACAGCCGGAAATTCATATAAGCTTTCCTTATCTTGTATCAAGGGTATATTTATGGTAATATAAATTGATTAAAAGTATAAAGCATGTAATTTTAATTTTAAATCCAGTCAAAGGGAGGTTTGCATAAAAAGGAAATGAAAAAGAAGACCTCATTCGATGGTGGCGGGCTGGTCATTTTTGAAGATGTCAGCCAGGCAATACAGGCAGAAAAAATACTCAGGGCAAGCGGTTATGAAGTAAAACTGATTGCCCCGCCTCCCAAATACCGCCTGGGTTGTGATCTTGGTTTAGAAATTAATCTGGTTGAAAAGGCAGGAGTGCAGAGACTACTTGAAGAAAAAGATGCCCCTTTTATGGATATACTCTCAACTACTGAAGGTTCAGAGGAATTACTTTCCATCGTAAAAACCACGGAATACAACGGGTATGTAATGGTCAAGGCCGGCAATATGAAGCTTGCTTTCGACAGAAGTACAGGCACCATTGTTAACACCTCCGGTGGCGGGTGCCCGGACATCCCTTATTTGCATGCTGAAATGGTTGATAAAAAGCTTGATGAGGCGCCAAAACCCAAAGAGCTGGGTTTTACATTATGCGCATTGATGCTTGACAGGGCCCTGGAAGAAGCTCTTACTTTGTGGAATGGAGGTAACAACTAATGCTTTTAATAGCTGGTACTATACCCCAGGAAGGTATGCCCCTTGTAGCTGGCAGAGTACGGCTTGAAGGTTCGAACCTTAAAGCAGATGGGTATTCATTCCCCCGCATACCGGGAACCGGAGCCATGATAAGCGCCGCCCTTAGTGCGACCGACTATCTGGGAGTCGAACCTCCTTTTATCGTGGTAGCCGGTGACATAGGAAAAGGCGACGGCACCAGGCTTATCTATCGCTACCTTTCTGAAAATGTTTCATCTATCAAGCCCGACATTGTTACCCTTCATTATTGCCAGCCATTTATGAACCTGCTGGCACAGTTTTTAAAGTCTGTTGAAAAATCCGAAAAGCCGCCTCAACTTATCGCCGATGCAGGTGCAATGTATGCAGCTAAAGCAGCCGGTTTAGCTGGCAAATTCTCCGTTTTTACCCCCGACCCTTCTGAAATAGCCTTCCTGGCTGATCCCAAGGCAACTCACCCTGCCTACATTAGCCAGCACCTTTTCAGGTCCGAAGTCGAAGATGTTCCGAATCTGATTGAATCTGCCTATAAATACAACAGTGCTGCCAGTGTACTGGTAGTAAAAGGAGCGACAGACTATATTGCCAGGGACGGCAATATTATGGCCACCGTTAATTATCCCGATGTACCTACATTGGAAGCAATAGGAGGCACCGGAGACACTATTACCGGGCTGGTAAGCGCCTTTGTTTATGCAGGGGTCGATCCAGTTGAAGCCGGAATAATCGCAGCTAAAAGCAACCGCACGGCCGGCAAAGAGGTAAAGCCGACTCCGGCCACAAAGGTTTCTGATATTATTGATGCCTTTCCCTCAGTATTTAAAAAGCATCTGTGTGAATGGAGTAACATTTGCACCGCTCCCTCCAGAGGGGGTTAATAACCCTCTCTAGCTGGCAGACGCATACATAAATAGTTACAACCTTTGTACCAAATAATTTATAGATTTGTATATCCACAGTAAAACAGATTCAAACTAAAGTTTGAATCTGTTTTATATGTTTTTCTGTAAGCTTATTACAAAATACGTCAATATAAATTTATGCATACCTATATTATTGCTATAAACGCTCATTTATCTTGACAGCAAACTATATCAATAATAAACTAGACAGAACAATATTCTATGGAGGAAAGCCAATGGCAGAAGAAGGGGATAAAGCGCTAATTGTATTCGATTATATTTACCATGCCATGCGCGCCAAACACGTGCTTGATAAAGGCGGCTTTAAAATTAGAGAGGTCGCACCCCCGGTGGAATATCGAACCGGTTGTGATCTTGCCATAGAAGTAGAAACAGCCGATGTAGATGCCGCTGAAGAAACCCTCGAAGAAAACAAGGTCATCATCCTCGACATCCTGTTTATGCCCAAAGGCACCCAGTTTGTACCTGTGTTTTTAACCAAACTCATCAAAACCTGGGACTACGGAGACTACATGATGGTTCGCTGCGGCAATATGAAAATCACCTACCGCAAAGAAGATGGCGTCATTGTTAATCTCTCCGGCGGTGGCTGACCGGACATACCATGGCTCGGTCTGAGCCTGATCGGCACCGTCATCGGCGAGGGGCCAAAGCCCAGAGAAGTCGGAAAAACCATCTGCGCCTATACCCTGGAACATGCATATGTAAGAGCAGAAGAGATTTTTGCCAAAGCCAGGAAAGAACATCAAAAGAAGCTCGAAAAAGAACAGAAAAAGAAAAAGGGGAAGAAATAAGATGCTGGTAATTGCAGGAACGATACCCATCGATGAATTACCCCTGGTCCAGGGGGAATGCAAATACGAAACAGGAAAACTATCCATCGGAGATTATGCCCTTGAAGGCAGGTACGTCACCCTGGGGACAGCCGCCATGGCT
>PUOQ01000095.1 GCA_003552785.1 Dehalococcoidia bacterium | reverse complement strand
TCGAGAAGTCAGGCGCAGAACCAGGACCATGAGCTGCTTTACTAACGGGGAAAGCGTAGAAAGAATAATCTTTGGAGTGATAAGCCATTTGAATAGAAACTGGGAGGATAAGCCCTTAAGTGAATTTACACAAGATTCTTGACGTTACCTTGTTGGAAAGTAATGTTTGGCTGATATAAATTGACGTTAGCCCAGTCTATTATCTATAATGAACGTTTGGTTGACATTGGCAGGTAAATCTGCCAAAATGGTGCCCGAGTGGCGCAACGGTAGCGCAACCGACTTGTAATCGGTAGGTTAGCGGGTTCGAGTCCCCTCTCGGGCTTGGACCTTTTTTATTGTCAATCGTTATGTGGATGGAGGAGGAGTGCCGGAGCGGCCAATCGGAGCAGACTGTAAATCTGCCGCCTGGAAGGGCTACACAGGTTCGAATCCTGTCTCCTCCACCAATAAGCGCTGGACATAAATCAATCAGGACGTGTATAATTATCTGGTTGCCCACATAGCTCAGTAGGTAGAGCACGTTCTTGGTAAGAACGGGGTCATCAGTTCGAATCTGATTGTGGGCTTTTAATTATGACAAAAATAAAAAATGGGAAATAATAACCAGTAAAAAGGGGGCTTAAATGGCTAAACAGAAATTTGACAGGAGTAAACCACATTGTAACGTCGGCACTATTGGTCACGTTGATCATGGTAAAACAACGTTGACTTCGGCTATCACTATGGTATTGGCCAAGAATGTCGGTGGCCAGAATATATATCGGGATTTTGCAACCATCGATAACGCACCTGAAGAGAAAGCAAGGGGCGTAACCATTGCTATAGCTCATATCGAGTATGAAACGCAAAACAGGCATTATGCCCATATTGATTGTCCTGGACATGCAGACTTTGTAAAAAACATGATTACCGGTGCTGCCCAGATGGACGGGGCAATACTGGTAGTCAGCGCTCCTGATGGCCCTATGCCTCAGACTCGTGAGCATGTATTGCTTGCCCGCCAGGTTGAAGTTCCGGCCATTGTTGTTGCTATGAACAAATCAGACCTTATGGAAGATGAAGAGCTGCTTGAGCTGGTGGAAATGGAAGTCAGGGAGCTATTGAGTAAATATAATTTCCCTGGTGATGATGTACCGGTAGTGCGCGTAAGTGCCTTGAAAGCCCTCGAGTGCGGTTGTGGAAAAGCAGAATGTCAGTGGTGCGGCAAAATACTCGAACTCATGGAAGCAGTTGATAATTATATAGAGGTTCCGGTCCGGCCAACGGACCAACCCTTCCTTTTATCGATTGAAGATGTATTTTCTATTAAGGGCAGAGGTACTGTTGCAACCGGTCGTGTTGAGCGGGGCGTAGTAAAAACTGGCGAGGAAGTAGAAATTGTGGGCTTGCACCATGAACCACGCAAAGTTGTTGTTACCGGTGTAGAGATGTTCCACAAGATGCTTGATCGTGCCGAGCCCGGGGATGCAGTTGGCGTGCTGCTTCGTGGCGTTGATCGTGATGATATTGAACGCGGGCAGGTTTTAGCTGCCCCAAAGACTATAAAACCTCACACCGAAGCTGAAGCAGAGGTGTATGTGCTGGGCAAAGATGAAGGTGGACGACACACTCCCTTCTTTAATGGTTACAAGCCACAGTTCTACATTCGTACCACTGATGTTACCGGTGAAATTGAGCTGGAAAAGGGTGTAGAAATGGTTATGCCTGGTGACAATACCAAGATGAAAATAAAACTGATATATCCTGTGGCAATGGAAAAGGGGCTCAGGTTTGCTATTCGTGAGGGAGGAAGAACCGTAGGCGCCGGCACTGTCACCGAGATCATAGAGTAAAAGAGTAAAATGGCAAAAAAAACAGAAGTACGACTTGTAATTACTTTGGCCTGTAATGAATGTAAAGAGCGGAATTACACAACCGAGAAAAACCGTCGCAATGATTCACAAAGGCTTGAGTTGAATAAATACTGCCCTCGGTGCAGGGACCACCGGATGCATCGGGAGGTTAAATAGCCTTTCAAGGTGACAGCTATGGTTAACAAACCTGTCGAAAAGAAACCTTCCCGCTTTAAGATTTTTGGAGAGGTATATAACGAGTTAAAAAAGGTAACCTGGCTTACCCGCCGGGAAACCATATATCTTACCGGTGTGGTTCTGGCAGTTGCAGTGTTTATGGGCATCGTTCTTGGTTTTATTGATTGGGGTTTTAGCATTATCGTCGACAAGTTGTTTATTGGTGGATAATATGCCTGGTACTGCAGAGTCAAAAAAAGCGACAGAGGAAATGAAGTGGTATGTGGTACATACCTATTCCGGATACGAAGAGCGTGTTGTAAAGAACCTGGAACAGCGCCGCCGGAGCATGGACATCGATGGTGATATAGAGGAAGTCCTCATTCCTAAAGAAGAGGAAGTTGAAATTAAAAATGGCCAGCGCTGTACGGTAAATAAGAAGATTCTTCCGGGGTATATACTGGTACGCATGCGCTTGAATGATTTTAGCTGGAGTATTGTAAGGAATACACCGGCAGTAACCGGGTTTGTAAGCAGTGGTAATCAGCCGGTTCCACTGGCCGAATCTGAAGTAGGCTGGATAAAGAAGCAGGTAGAGGCTGAAACTCCCAGGGTAAAAGCCGGGTTCCGCCAGGGGCAGAGCGTCCGGGTGGTAGATGGGCCGTTTATAGATTTTATTGGTACGGTTGATGAGGTTGATAACGAGAAAGGCAAAGTTAAAGTATTACTTTCGCTTTTTGGTCGTGAAACACCGGTGCAGCTGGACTTTTTACAGGTAGAAAAGCTTTAAATTGTTGAGGTTAGAATCAGGTGGCTAAGAAAAAAGTAAAAGCAAAAATCAAATTACAGATAGAAGCTGGCAAGGCCAATCCGGCACCTCCTATCGGGCCGGCATTAGGTCAACATGGTGTAAACATCATGGGGTTTTGCAAGGAATACAACGAACGCACCTCTAAGCATACCGGTTCAATTGTTCCTGTCGAGATAACAGTTTATGCCGACAGGTCTTTCACATTCATTACCAAGACTCCTCCAGCATCAGACCTTTTGAAAAAAGCAGCAGGCAGGGAGAAAGGTTCAAGCACTCCTGGAAGAGAGGCAATGTATCCGGTGAGTCGGGATAAACTTCGCGAAATTGCCGAGTTAAAAATGCCTGATCTCAATGCTTATGATGTAGAATCTGCCGAGCGCATCGTAGCCGGTACTGCGCGGAATATGGGAATCAAGGTAGAAGAATAAGTTATGACGAAACGAAGTAAAAGTTATCAGAAAGCTGCCGGAGCAGTAGAAAGAGGCAATGCATATTCACCTGTGGAAGCTCTGGATGTTGCCAAAGAAACGGCCAGAGCAAAGTTTGACGAGACGGTAGAATTACACCTTAAGATGGGCCTTGATCCCCGCAATTCTGCCCAGCAGGTGAGGGGAGTTGCCCTGTTACCTCATGGTTTGGGAAAAACGGTTCGAGTTCTTGTATTTGCCCAGGGCGAGGCGGTGCGCATTGCTGAAAATGCCGGTGCAGACTATGTTGGCGATGATGAGCTTGTGAAAAAGATACAGGATGGCTGGCTTGAATTTGATACAGCAATTGCTACGCCGGACATGATGGGAAGGGTTGGCAAGCTGGGAAAAATTCTTGGCCGAAGAGGGCTTATGCCAAATCCGAAAGCCGGTACTGTTGTTCCAGCAGAGGATTTACCCAGGGTTATTGAGGATGCGCGCAAAGGAAGAGTAGAGTTTAAACTGGACCGGACCGCAATAATTCATGTATCGCTTGGAAAGGCAAGCTTTGAAACGGATAAACTTAAGGAAAATATGTACGCTGTTGTTGATGCGATTTTAAAAGCCCGTCCTGTAGCAGCTAAAGGGCAGTATATTAAAAGTGCTTATGTTACCACCACCATGGGGCCGGGCATAAAACTTGACCTCAAGGAGGTAATGGCGATAACCATTAGTTGAGGTTTTAATCTTACAATTAAAGTAGATTAATGCTTTCTTAAGACAGTGGGTGCCTGAAAAGGGCTTAATGATATACCTGCCGAGGAAGGCCTTGAGAGAATCTATCTTTTGAGGTGGTTCCTTGTGGCAACATGAGGAACCTTAATTTTTAAACAGGAGAAGGAGGGGGTAATGGCAAGAAACAAACAAATAAGAGAGAAGAAGGTAAGGCTTGTTTCGGAAATAGCCGAGTCTTTGAAAAAAAGCGAGGTAGTGGTTATTACCGATTATTCAGGCATGTCTACGGCTAATCTTACCAGTTTACGCCGTAAGCTTAGATCTTCAGGCGTGGATTACCGTGTGGTAAAAAATACCCTGGTCCGTTTTGCTGTGGATGAGGCGGGTAAAGGGGTTGACCCCAATATATTCGATGGACCCATAGCAGTTGCCTTTGGTTATGATGACCCGGTAATACCGCCAAAGCTGCTTTATGAATATGCAAAAAGCAGTAATGCGCCATTAAATGTTCTTGGTGGTATACTTGGAAATACTGTCCTCTCCGCTGAAGAGATGAAAAACCTGGCGCAATTGCCGCCACGTGAAATTTTGCTTGCTAAAGTGCTTGGTGGAATACAGGCGCCGCTAACAGGCTTGGTCACAGTTCTTTCCGGCCCGTCAAGAGGGCTGGCAAATATATTACAGGCAAGAATTAATCAACTTGAGGAGGCTTAAATAAATGTCTGACAAAAAAACAGAAGTAATGGAAATCATCAAGGGTATGACTGTAGTCGAGCTGGCTGATTTGGTCAAAGCTCTGGAAACAGAATTTGGTGTTAGTGCTGCTGCACCAGTGGCAGCTGCTGCACCGGCAGCAGGGGGCGGAGAAGAAGCGCCCGCTGAGGAGGAGAAAACTGAGTTTGACGTAATCCTGAAAGCTGTCGGCGATAATAAGATTAATGTTATTCGTGCAGTGCGCGAGATAACCAGCCTTGGGCTTAAAGAGTCGAAAGACCTGGTTGAGGCGGCGCCCAAAGCCATTAAAGAGGCTGTAAGCAAGGAGGAAGCCCAGACAGCTAAAACCAAGCTTGAAGGCGCCGGCGCAACTGTAGAAGTTAAATAAACTTGCCTGTCTTTCGGGTTAAGCATTAAAGTATACTATCTGCATAAACCGGAAAGTAAAAGGTGGTGAGTTATGGGCGTGCCTGCTGTGGTTGCCATTTTGGCGGCGGTATTTTTCTTGCTCGGCCTGGGTGGGATATTTTGGGGTCGCAAGGAAGAAGTAGATTACTATGATGCTGTTGCCCGGCGTCCGGATGCCAGGGAATTTATGACCCATTTCCCTGCAAGGCCTGAGCCGGGAAGCTTGAAAGTAGGTGGTTACATAAGCCTTGCTCTAGCCCTGGTTTTAATTAAAATGGCACTTGTATTTTACCTGACCGGGTGAGTTACAGACTGAATATGGTATTGGTGAATCTGGAATAGGTTCACCAATACTTGTTTACAGGTGCCTTGCTTGATTAGATAGAAAAATTATTCACCGGGCTAAATCATTTGTCTTGGCCGATATTGAATGGCTTCGGCTACATGATGCGCCTTAATGGTATCGCTTTCGTCGAGGTCTGCGATAGTTCTGCTCAGTTTTAAAATGCGATGAAATGCACGTGCTGAGAGATGTAGCTGACGCATACCTTCTTTTAACAGGTCGCGTGCCGGATCGTCTGTATGACAGAAAATACCGATTTCCTGAGCTGCCATCTCTGCGTTGGCTATTCTGTGGTGAGATTTAAAGCGCTCGAGCTGGCATTGGCGTGCCTGGCTCACTCTCTTTTGTACACTTTGTGATGGTTCCCCCGGTCTTTCTGAGGTTAGTTTGTCGTAATTGACATGCGGAGCATTTACAAATATATCAATTCGGTCCGAAAAAGGGCCACTCAGGCGTTGTTGATAACGTGAAATGGCATATGCCGAACAGCTGCAGGCGTTAACCGGGTCATTGTAAAAACCACAGGGGCAGGGATTCATTGCTCCTACCAGCATAAAATTTGCCGGAAAAGAAACACTGCCCCTGGCACGGCTTATGGTAACTGTTTTATCTTCAAGTGGTTGACGTAATAGCTCCAGGCGTGACTGCCCGAACTCCGGTAATTCATCAAGGAAGAGAACGCCACGGTGGCTGAGGCTTATTTCACCGGGTTTTGGCCACGAACCTCCCCCCACCAGCCCGGCGTTGGAGATGGTGTAATGTGGTGCTCTGAATGGCCTGTTCAGCATCAGAGGTTTATTCTTCGGAAGTAATCCGCTTATAGAATATATATTCGTTGCTTCAAGCGCTTCATCACGTGTCATGGCTGGCAATATTGAAGGCAATGCACGCGCCAGCAAGGTTTTACCACTGCCGGGAGGGCCGGCCATAATTAAATTGTGGGCACCGGCAGCTGCTATTTCCAATGCTCGCTTGATATGCTCCTGGCCTTTGATATGAGCCAGGTCTATGCTGTAATCAGGTGGATCGCAATCGTCATATCTGGCTGGATGAAGGTAGCACTCGAGAGCATCTCCGCTTGACAGCCTTTCACACATTTCGCGCAAGTTGTTGAACGGAGTGATGTTGATACCTTCAACTAAAGAAGCTTCATTTGCATCTGCCTCAGGCACTATGACACTTGCCATGTTCTTTTCTCTGGCAAGGGCTACCATGGGTAGTATGCCGTTGGTGTGGCGCAGGCTGCCATCAAGGGAAAGCTCTCCGAGTAGCAGTGTGTCTGAAACATCTCTCTTTGTCTGCCCGGAACTCATCAGGATTGCCAGGGCGATAGGAAGGTCGTAAGAGGGCCCTGCTTTTTTCAAATCAGCAGGGGCCAGGTTGACAGTAATGCGCTTGCGTGGGAAGGAAAACCCTGAATTGCGGATTGCTGCACGGACACGTTCACGCGCTTCCTGCACGGCTGCATCGGGTAGACCAACAATTGTAAAAGATGGAAGACCAGGAGAAATGTCAACTTCGACTTCTACAAGGGCGCCCTCAAGACCTATAAGGGCGCAACTGAAGACTCTGGCAAGCATAAGCTAGGTGTAATGGTAACCCTATTGCTTTTGTGTGTCAATTAACAAACCTGAACCCGGCATTGAACATGTGGGCAGCACCGGGCTCCGAGGCCGGTGCTGTATTAATTTAATTTCCCTGCGTTTGGTTTCCGGTCGAAAAACAGTGTTTTCTGGCAATATCATTAACAGTTTCAACAACTTCAGTAGCAGAGGTTCCCAAAGCTACGAACAGGGGTTCTTTGCCCCACCCATCACCTTCGTAAAAAATACGAGGCAGGCCATTCGATTGGGTTACAAGCGATTGAATTTTCCAGGGCATGGATAAGCCGTCGGTTTCTTGAACAGCAGCCGGTTCAGCGGTCCGGTCTATCCATCCAAATAACCAGCCGCGTTCTTTGCAATAAGCTTTTACTGTTTGGATAACAGTATTATCACATTTAAAATTAATACCGGCATTGATTTCAGGTTCATGTTTACGTACTTCAATTATTAAACGGGCCATGTGATCAGAAGCACCAAATGAAGGTAGTCCAGCTGCCCGAGGGAATCCACCAACCGAGGTTATGCGGCCTTCAATTGCGGCGACATCAAGCCGGGTTTTAGCTTCAGGCAAAGCATGCACAAGGTTTACTCTAACTTCAGGGATGAGGCTGGCGAATTCACGGCACTGCTCCAATATTTTTACTGCTGATACCAGGCTCCCGAGTACCTGGTCTTTTATATGATTATCCATTTTCGCCTCCAAGTGTCGAAAAATAGGCTGCCCAAAATGGGTCGGTCAGAACTGGCTTCAATTCTTCGCGGTTGCCATTTCGGCGGATAAACACCTTTTCCCCTTCGGTTATTTTGCCAATTTCCCAGGCAGGTATGTTATTGTTTTTTAATTCGTTAATAATACAATCGGCTTTTTCGGCTGAAGCTGAAATTAGAAGGGTGCCTTCGCTTATTGATGTTAAAGGATCAATATTGAAATATTTGCAAATAAGGTTTATTTCATCCGGAGTGTATATCTGGTCCTCATACAGAGTTACCCCCTTGTTTGAAGCAGCAGCTATTTCATAAACACCATTTAAGAGCCCCCCTTCGGTAGCATCATGCATGGCGTGGGCGAAAGGGGCGGCAATCAGTGCATCATTAACTACTGTCATCTGGAAAAAATAGTCTTTGCCCTTTTTGACTATTTCAGATCCGAATTGTTCTGTGAGCTCCTTTTCAGCCTGGTAGGCAAGAATACCGGCTGCTTCTATGGCAGGACCTTTGGTCATGATGATAGTGTCACCCGTACGGGCATTAGATGCAGGGGTAAGCTGGCTGCTGGTGCCCAGGCCGATCATGGTGCATCCACCATTAAGCGGGTAACCAATACCAGGGTAAACTCCAGTATGGCCACCAACTATGGCGATATCAAGTTTCCGGCACTCCTCATCAACTTCTTTCCATATATGTTCCAGGGTTGAATCTGGCGTACCCGGGGGTAGTAGCAGGCATATAGACATGTATCTCGGTTTGACCCCAAGGCAGGCTACATCACTGGCGCAAATATGGACGATAGCCCAGCCAAAATGTGGCATTAAAACCGGCAGACCAAATGTAGGGTCTTCTTTTACAACCATTACGTTGCCATTGCCGATATCGATTGCTGCGGCATCAACACCGTGTTGGGGTCCGATTAATACCGAAGAGTCCTTTTTTCCCAGTCTGGGGAAAATAATTCTGTCAAAGCTGTTACGGTCAACCTTACCGATTTCTGGTAGCACAATGTTCCTCCAATAGTGATATTTTAAATAAACTACCGGGTAAGGTTGAGGAGAACTTTAAACCCAGGCTCAGGTTTAAACGAAGCTGGTGCAGCTATCACTTCCCTACGTTCGAATTACCGAGAACAGGTTCAAAGGGTTGTTCCGGTTCTCCCTCCGGAACTCTCAGCCTTTTCAGCACCCCTGGTAGCTATTTAATTGTATGTAAAATGTACCAGTTTGCGGTTTAATAATCAAGTTATCTAAATAAACGGGATATGCTGCCATAAATTACCCATCATAAATTACCCTTTTTGACTACAATCAACGCGATATATAAACGTAAAATTATAATATATCGTGAGAGTGAGCAGGCCTCATTAACAGGGGAAGGCTTGCAAATTTTATGCAGGTTGTGCTATATTTATGATACAAGAGAATACTTCTTTCAAGTGGGACTCCAAAAAGCCCACTTTTTTATTGTCAGCAAGTTTTAGGCTGGAGGGTGGAAAAATAGTATGAAGAGCGACTTCATGCTCGCTATAACTCAACTGTCGGCAGAAAAAAATCTGTCAAAAGAGGTAGTGCTGGGTGCCGTAGAAGCCGCTCTTGTATCGGCTTACAGGAAAAATAACTTTGCTCCAGCCCAAAACATTGCAGTAAAGATTAACCCATCCAATGGCGAGGTTACCGTATGGGCACAGAAGACCGTGGTAGAAACGGTAACAGACCAGCGTCAGGAGATTAGCCTCCCGGAGGCACAAAAGCTCGATAAAAACGCCATCATAGGTTCCGAGGTGATGGTGGAAGACACGCCTCATAACGCTGGGCGAATAGCAGCGCAAACCGCCAAGCAGGTGATTTTACAACGGCTTCATGATGCTGAGCACAGTGCTATCTACAGCGAATATGCTGACAAGGTAGGCGATATTATTACCGGGACAGTTAGAAGGGTTGATTCACGACAGGCCTATATAGATCTCGGCAGGGCGGAAGCGTTGCTTTCAGCAGAAGATCAGGCGCCCGGGGAGCGTTATAGGGTAGGACAGCGTTTAAAGGTATACCTGGTAGAGGTTGCTGAGACCGGTCGCGGCCCACAACTGGTTGTATCCAGAGCTCACTCGGGCCTTTTAAAAAGACTTTTTGAGCTGGAAGTTCCTGAAATATACAACGGTACGGTGATTATACAAGCAGTATCAAGGGAAGCGGGTTTTAGATCCAAAGTTGCTGTTTCCGCCGGTCAACCCGGTGTTGATCCTGTAGGCTGCTGTGTAGGTTTGAGGGGAATTCGTATTCAAAATATCGTTAACGAGCTCAATGGGGAAAAAATTGATGTCATTACATGGAGTGAAGACCCGGTAGCTTTCATAACCAATGCACTGAGTCCGGCTCACGTAGCCGAAGTCAGGCTGGACCGGGTAGAGAAGCATGCTGATGTTGTGATCCCGGATAAACAGCTTTCACTTGCTATTGGCAAGGAAGGTCAGAATGTGCGCCTGGCTGTTAAACTTACCGGCTGGCGGTTAGATATAAAAAGCCTTTCGCAAGCTGAAACTGAAAGGGCTGAGTATGAAGCTCAACGGGCTATAAAAGAAGCCGAAGAAGCCGAAGAAGCGCTTAAGCATGCCCCGGAAGAACCTCAGCAGGTGAAGGAACCAGCAGAAACTAAAGAGGAAGAGGAGAAGCCGGAGTACATACCCATTCCCGGGCAATCCGAGGAAATTCCCCAAGTGCCGTCCGGACCCAAATCAAAGCCGGGGTTGCGTTTTGCTGAGGATGTACTCGTTCCGCCACCGGCAAAACCCGAGCCTAAGAAGAAAAAGAAAAAGTCTTCCAGGCGCGAGCATGCTGAGGATGGTATAAGATTGAGGCGCCAGAAACGGGACGTTGTTTTTGTAGATGACGAGGATGAGTATATCTAAGCGTGTACCCCAGCGGAGCTTTGTTGCCTGCCGTAAAGTTGCGGCAAAGCGTGAACTTATACGCATTGTAGCCACTCCTGAAGGGGTAATAGTGGATGAGTCGGGCAGGGCAAATGGCAGGGGCGCTTATGTTTGTCCACTGGTTAATTGCTGGGAAGCCGCCCTTAAAAAAGACAGGTTGAGCCGGGCATTACGAACCGGGGTATCTGCCAGGGACAGGGAAAGAATCTGCCAGTATATCGAAAAGTTGAAGGGAAGTGATTTAAGAATTGGCACTGGCTAAAGATAACAACAAAGATAACGCCAACAACACGCTGGAATTACCCAGAGCTTTAAGCGTTCGAGAGCTTGCAGAAACTCTGGGAGTCGGCCCAGTTGAAGTTATAAAAGAATTAATGCGCCGTGGCATAATGGCCAATATTAACCAGGTGATTGATTATGATGTAGCTTCAGCCGTAGCCGCTGAGCTTGGTTTTGAAGCACGGCCGCAGCCAATCGCTCAGCAGGCTTCAAGTGTGATAAGTGAAATTAAGCGTCAGCAACAATCCATAGGTGAAGCGGCAACTCTTAGATCCAGGCCGCCCGTAGTTACTATTATGGGCCACGTTGATCATGGCAAGACTCGTTTACTGGATGCAATACGTAAAGCCAAAGTTATGGATAGTGAAGCCGGAGGCATTACTCAGCATATCGGTGCATACCAGGTAAAAGTGGGGCAGCAAAAAATCACCTTTCTTGATACTCCCGGCCATGAAGCTTTTACAGCAATGCGGGCCAGGGGAGCCAGGGTTACTGATATAACTGTGCTGGTTGTTGCAGCCGATGACGGAGTTATGCCTCAAACCCTGGAAGCAATAGACCATGCCCGCGCTGCAGGGGTGCCCATCATTGTTGCTGTTAACAAAATAGACAAGGTAGGCTCCAATCCGGACCATGTTAAGCAGCAGCTGGCTGATGCCGGTCTTCTATGTGAGGAATGGGGTGGTGATACGATATGTGTTCATACCTCGGCTACTGAAGGCAAGGGCATTGATGAGCTTTTGGAAAATATCCTTCTGGTTGCTGAAATGGAGGAGTTGAAAGCCGATCCTACATTACTTGCCAGAGGCGTTGTAATCGAAGCGCGTCTGGATAAAAGCCGTGGGCCGATGGCTACAGTGCTGGTTCATGACGGCTGTTTAAGATTGGAAGACAATATTGCAGCAGGTGTTACTTACGGACGTATAAAAGCCATGTTCGATAATACCGGTCGGCGTATGCGAAAAGCAAACCCGTCCACGCCGGTTGCCGTGCTGGGATTACATGATATACCCGGTGTGGGCGATCCGGTGGCAGCCTTCAACAGTGAGCATGAAGCCAGGTCTTTCGCTCAGCGCAGGCAAAGTGAATTCGAAAAGGAATCCAGGGCAGTAAGCCTGTCAAGTGTTTATGACCAGATTAAAGAAGGTGAGATAAAGGAACTGGGTATCGTGTTGAAAGTTGATGTTCAAGGAAGCCTGGATCCAATTAGAAGTTCACTGGAAAAATTAAGTACTGACAAGGTAAGAGTAAATATTATCAGGACCGGTACGGGCAACGTAACTGAAAGTGATGTAATGCTGGCAGTTGCCAGTAAAGGGCTCGTTATTGCCTTTAATACTGGTATATCCGCCGGTGCACAAAAACTGGCTGATGCTGAAAAGATTGACATTCGCCTTTATCGAATAATATATGAGATGATCGAAGATGTTGAAAAGGCTCTAAAGGGACTGCTGGCGCCTCAGGTTGTAGAAGTTGTCGAGGGACAGTGTGAGGTAAGAGCAGTATTTCCCAGTGGCAAGAAAAATCGTGTTGCCGGTGTGTATGTGACTGAAGGCAGTGTGACACGAGATGCCCAGGCCAGAGTTAAAAGGGATGGTAAGGTTGTGGCCCAGACATCTGTTGCCGGCCTGAAGCGTTTTAAAGATGACACAAAAAGTGTTCCCGCCGGATATGAATGCGGTGTAGACCTTAAAGACTTCAATGACTTTATAGTTGGGGATATCATAGAGTTATTTCGCAAGCAAAAAGTTAAGTAGGTGAGGTTATGTCACGGCGAATAGAGCGGATAAATAGCCTTATCCGTCAGGAAATCTCGGATTTATTACTCCGTGAAATCAAAGATCCAAGACTGGACAGCTTTGTTTCTGTAGTACGTGTTGATACCGCTCTTGATTTGAGCTATGCGAGAGTGTATGTCAGCTGCATGGGCTCAGAAGAAGTCAAGACCGAAACCTTGGCCGCATTGCGTTCAGCCTCTGGATTCTTTAAAGGCGAACTAATGAAGCGCATTCGCATACGCACCATTCCCGATATCGATTTTCGCCAGGATGATTCCATTGAACAGGGCGCCGAGGTTTTGGAGTTAATAGAAAGAATAGAAAAAGAGGAATTGCCATAGCGTGAATGGCATCCTTAATTTGAATAAGCCGGCGGGCATAACCTCCTTTAAGGCGGTGTCGCGCATAAAGCGGCTGGCCGGCGGCACCCGCACCGGGCATGCCGGTACATTGGATCCGTTTGCGACAGGTGTTTTACCTATAATGATAGGTCAGGCACGAAGGGTTACACAATACCTGCTTGGTTATTGCAAAAGCTATCGTGCAGTGCTTCTGTTGGGGCGAGAAACCGATACACTTGATGTTACCGGAAGAACTGTTGACAACTGCAGCTGGGAGCATGTTTCACGGGAGAAAGTCGAGTCAGCTCTTGCCCGATTCAAGGGTGTGATAGACCAGGTCCCTCCTGTTTATAGTGCCGTAAAGCAATCAGGCAGGCGGTTATATGAAATGGCTCGCGAAGGCCAGTCTCCTGTAGTTGTAAGCCGCAAAGTTGCAGTCTACCAGTTGGAATTGGTTGACTTCCGGCTTCCGTTTATAACAATTGACATCACCTGTGGCAAGGGGACTTATATAAGATCTCTGGCGCGCGACATTGGAAAAGCAGTTGGCAGTTGCGCCTGTCTCAGTGAGCTGGCAAGGACTTCCTACGGCCCCTTTAATATTTCCTGTGCGGTGAGCCTGTCTGCAATTGATTCCATTTATGAATTACAGAAACACCTGCAGCCGATGGACATTGTGTTAAGGGATATACCCCGGGTTATTTTGAAAAAAGAAGAAGAAAGACTTGTATGCAACGGTATGAATACAAAAATTGAGGCCCCCTGCACCTTTTCCGGTTTGTTAAGAGCGTACAACAGAAAGGGAGAACTGGTAGCCTTAATCTCCTCTGCTGAAGGGCAGGATATGTATAAGCCTGTAAAAGTCTTCGTTGGCAGGGACAAGTCCTTGACAACCTGAGCTTAAAATAGCTATATTGCACAGGTAAGTACAGGTTATAAATATAATTTGCACAAAAAGAAAGGGGTAACAAGTGGGTAATATAAATGTCGCTATTATCGGCGTTGGCAACTGTGCCTCCTCCCTTGTCCAGGGAGTCCAATTTTATAAAAAGGCCAAGGATATAGAGTTTGTTCCAGGGCTGATGCATGTTAATCTGGCCGGTTACCATATCAGTGATATAAATTTTGTAGCTGCCTTTGATATTGATAAAAATAAAGTGGGTAAGGATCTGAGCAAGGCTATTTTTGCATCGCCCAACAATACTATAAAATTATGCGATGTACCACAATCGGGCGTTAAGGTTGAAAGAGGCATGACTCACGATGGCCTGGGAAAGTATCTTTCCCAGATAATCGAAAAGGCGCCAGGGTCTACGGCCGATATTGTTAAAACACTTAAAGACACCAAAACAGATGTGGTGATAAGTTTTCTCCCGGTTGGGAGTGAAATGGCTACCAAGTGGTATGTTGAACAGATACTCGAAGCTGGATGTGGCTTTATAAACTGCATCCCGGTATTCATTGCAAGGGAAAAATACTGGCAGCAACGTTTTGCGAGTAAAGGGTTACCCGTAATCGGGGATGATATAAAGTCACAGGTCGGGGCTACAATTGTTCACCGTGTTCTGACCCGCCTTTTCGCCGATCGTGGCGTACGTCTTGAGCGAACTTATCAGTTGAACTTTGGTGGCAACACGGATTTTATGAATATGCTTGAACGGGAACGCCTGGAATCAAAGAAAATATCGAAGACAGGTGCTGTAACGTCACAAATTGATTATAAGCTGAATCCGGAAGATGTACATGTAGGCCCGAGTGATTATGTGCCGTGGTTGCATGATCGCAAGTTTTGCCATATTCGCATGGAAGGGCGGTCCTTCGGTGATGCTCCTTTGAACCTTGAATGTAAACTTGAGGTATGGGATAGTCCCAATTCTGCTGGTGTGGTTATTGATGCCATCAGGTGTTGCAAACTGGCTTTAGACCGGGGCCTTAAAGGTGCAATTGAGGCCCCTTCATGTTATTTTATGAAGTCACCACCAGTGCAGTATACCGATGATGTTGCCCATAGAATGGTCGAAGATTATATTGCCGATACAACTTCCTGCCCGCAACCAGTAGAGCAGCCGGTTGCTGAAGAAAAATAAGCGGCTTAATGTTTTTTAAATAGAAACATGAAGCCCGGCAGGTTACAGGCAATGAAAATAGCACTGGTATCTCCGTATGATTTTGCACATCCCGGGGGTGTCGTAAACCACATATTGGCTCTGGACAAAGAGTTTACCCGGATGGGGCACGATGTAAGGATTATTGCTCCGGCTTCGGAAGCAGGAGTGGCGTCGCAAATAAAGGGACGCTTTATACAGATAGGTAAACCCCGGTCGGTGCCTGTCAGTGGCTCCATAGCGCGAGTCACCCTTTCATTGCGACTAAAAAGGGAAATCAAAAAGGTTTTTGAAGATCATAAATTTGATATTGTTCACCTCCACGAACCGTTTGCTCCAATGCTATGCTCTGCAACCCTGCGGTTTTCTAATACCGTAAACGTCGGTACTTTTCATGCAAGTGGGCGCATGTCCGCCTATTATTTTACCTGGCCATTTTTTATTTACCTGCTCAGGCGGCGGAACCGGAAATTGCACGGCCATATTGCAGTATCTCAGCCGGCATACCGTTTCGCAGTCAGGCATTTGCCAGGCGAGTATAGGATTATTCCCAACGGCGTCGATCTTGAGCATTTTAACCCCGGTGTTGAGCCTTTTGAAAAGTTCAAAGACGGTAAAATAAATATTTTGTTTGTTGGCCGCATGGAGCGGCGTAAAGGGTTGGATTATTTAATCCGGGCCTATGAGAAGTTGAAAAAAGAAATACCACAAATCCGTCTTATTGTTGTTGGGCCGGGCAAGCTGTTGAGGAAGCGCTACGAAAGGCTGGTAAGAAACAGGGGGATCGCAGATATCGAATTTGAAGGCCGTGTAAGTTATGAAGACCTGCCGCGTTATTACAAAACAGCCGATATTTATTGCAGTCCGGCTACAGGCCAGGAAAGTTTCGGCATCGTTTTACTGGAGTCCATGGCTATAGGCAAACCTGTAATTGCTTCCCGGATTGAAGGCTACCGGCGTGTTGTGACTCATAACCATGACGGTTTGCTGGTACCTCCAAAGAACGTTAAAGAGTTGAAAGGGGCCCTTGAGAAGCTGATTACCGACGAAAACTTAAGATTAAAAATGGGCCGCCAGGGCATAGAAACTGCCAGCAGGTATGACTGGAAAATAGTTGCCCGTCAGGTAATCGACTATTATCATGAAGTGATTGAAAAGAATAGTAATAAAAAATCGGGCAAAAACCAGGACGGTAACAGCATCATTGGTGAAAGTGGTGATTAATGACTCCGGCAACAGCAACGGGTGATACCGGAAAAATAGAATCAATACGACGCAAACTGTCTGTTTCCATCTCTCAGCCGGTGGTTAAAGTGATTGCAAAAAGCGGTATTACACCGGATATGCTTACTTGGTTCGGGTTTATCCTCTCACTGGTGGCTGCTGGACTGGTTGGTTGGGGTTTGTGGCTTTGGGCCGGGATAACAGTTCTGTTGGCTGGCCTGTTTGATATGCTTGACGGAGCACTGGCTCGATATAAAGGAAAAACCTCCAAGTTCGGGGCAGTTCTTGACTCTACTCTCGACCGTGCCAGTGAAGGAGTATTGCTTATAGCTCTAGCTTTCTCTCTGGCAAGCCAGGGGTCCGTTGCTGGAGTCACCCTGGTTTCTATAGTAATGCTTTTTTCTTTTTTGGTCAGCTACATACGCTCGAAGGCTGAGGCCATTAATATAAATTGCAAAGAAGGAATTTTTACGCGATCAGAGAGGGTTATTGTTATCGCTTTGGGCTTGATATTCAGTCAGGTGATGGTTGCTTTGGGTATAATCGCTGTTTTTAGTATAATTACCACAGTTCATCGCCTGGTTCTTGTTTGGAGCAAAGCCAGGGCATAGTAAACTTATAATTTTCCTCAAGGGGCAATTTATCAACGCAACGGTCTTAAGAATAAATGTATGAAATTTAGTTATTTTTCGAGGAGAAAAACATGCCGGTAATAGCCATAATAGGGGCCCAGTGGGGTGATGAAGGCAAGGGCAAGGTAGTGGACATGCTGGCAGAAAAGTCGGCCATGGTTATACGCTTTGCCGGGGGTGACAATGCCGGACATACGGTAATAAACCCGAAAGGAACTTTCAAGTTACACCTTATTCCATCAGGGATATTTTATCCCAATGTAAATTGTATAATTGGAAACGGTGTAGTTGTTAACCCCGAGTCGCTTATAAACGAACTGGAAAACCTCGAAAAGCGGGGTATTGATACCGGCCGGCTTATAATAAGCGACAGGGCTCATCTTATCATGCCATATCATACCTTGCTGGACGAGTTTGAAGAGCGGTCAAGGGGCAGAAAAGCCATTGGCACTACTTTGCGAGGAATAGGGCCGGCTTTTACAGATAAAGTTGCCAGAATGGGGATCAGGGCCGGAGACCTGCTTGATAAACGTAGCCTGCGCCACCGTTTGAAAAAAGTTATTGGTATTAAAAATACACTGCTTACACGAATCCATGAAACCGAACCACTTTCGGTGGAAGAAATATACCGCCAGTATTCATCTTATGCAGATAAACTGAAGCCCTACATTGGCGACACCGTTGAGATGGTTCATGATTCACTTAATAGCGGGGAGTTGATATTGTTGGAAGGTGCTCAGGGTACCATGCTGGACCTGGATTTTGGCACCTATCCTTTTGCTACCTCCTCCTCTCCCATTTCAGGCAATGCAAGCATTGGCAGTGGTTTAGCTCCCAATCGAATTGATCGGATAATAGGCGTTTACAAGGCGTATTGCACACGCGTTGGTTCCGGGCCGCTGCCTACCGAATTGCATGATGAGATGGGGCATCGAATAAGAGAGCAGGCTCAAGAATATGGTACTACTACTGGCCGCCCGAGACGGTGTGGCTGGTTTGATGGAGTGGCTGCCCGTTTTAGCGCCAGGATTAACGGTTTTACAGGCGCAATAGTTACTCGTATTGACGTATTCGATGGCTTTGAAAGCCTGAAAGTATGCGTAGCATACCGTCTGGG
>PUOQ01000083.1 GCA_003552785.1 Dehalococcoidia bacterium | reverse complement strand
TTGACCGGTTTCGATTGCCGTGACGCTGCCCGGCAATCGAAAAGCATGTTTAAGGACCCCTATGGGTTTGTTGAAAGGATCAACTCAATAGTAGAAAATGGCAAACCGGTATACTTCGAGCTTCTGGAAACTAAGGACGGTAAATTTTTGGAAAGAGACTATGTCCCTGTTTATGATGATGGCTGCCTGATAAACCATTTATGGATTTACCGGGATGTAACACGGCGGGTGAAAGCCGAAAAGGAAACAGAAAAAGCCGCAACAGAGTGGAGAACCACCTTTGATTCTATCTCAGATATGATCGCCATAGTTGATAAAGACTGGAAACTTATGAGGGTAAATAAAGCCTTTGCCGCAGTTGTAGGTAAAAGCCCGAAAGAAATTATAGGCAAATACTGCTATGAAGTAATCCATAATACCAATGCCCCGGCTGAAAACTGCCCCAAGCCCGAGGCCATGCAAAAAGGCAAACCGGAAACCTTTGAATATTTTGAACCCAATTTAGATATTAACGTCGAGGCCACGGCATCGCCAATTTTCGACCGAGCCGGAGAAGTAAATGGAGCGGTGCTTGTAATCCGTGACGTTACCCAGCGTAACTTGATGCAAAAACAACTGATACTTCAAGACCGGCTTGCATCCATCGGTGAACTGGTTTCCGGTGTAGCCCATGAACTCAACAACCCTCTAACAGGAGTTATGGGTTTTTCTGAATTACTTTCAGATCGGGATTTGCCACCAGATGCCAGAGAAGAAGCTCAATTTATAAACAAAGAAGCCAGAAAAGCTGCAAACATTGTTAAAAACCTGCTGACATTTTCCCGGGAACAGGCTGGTGATAAAACGGATGCAGATGTCAACGATATATTAACCCGGATAATAGACCTTCGCTCGTATTACCTTAAAACAAAAAATATCAATTTAAATATGCAACTGTCTGCAAATGCTCTACCAACTAAAGGTAATGTTTCGCACCTGCACCAGGCATTTTCGAATATCATTTTAAATGCAGAGCAGGCCATGTATGAAACCAGTAAAAAAGGCATTCTTACGATAACTACCCAAAAAGCTGGTGACAATGTAAGCATATCAATAGCCGACGACGGGCCTGGAATACCCCAAAACCATCTGGATAAAATATTCAACCCGTTTTTTACCACCCGCGATGTCGGCAAGGGCACCGGCCTGGGCTTATCCATCTGTCATGGAATAATCAGTGAACACGCAGGCAGAATATATGCTAAAAACAGGCCCGAGAGAGGTGCTGAAATTATTGTTGAACTGCCACTAACCAGTAGTTAGCCGTTTAAACAACTTTGCAATCAACCAGGCTCATGGCTGTAAGCGAGCTCTTGAACCTGCCCCGAATGGTAATTGTTTCTCCCCGCTCAATCTCTCTTAGCTGGGCAGCACACTCTGGATTGAACAAACACTTGATACTCTGAAATATGTCCATGCCGGCATCTGAAAGGCAAATATACTGGACGCCTCTTTTTTCTTTCACGTCGACAAGAGCTACTGTTCCGTTTAGTGAAAGTACAGAATCATTGAACTGGAGCTCGGCTGCTTTATCGTCATGCGTGTATGCCGACAATAACTCTTCAACAGTAATCTCGATAGCATGTACCGGCTCTTCCTCTTCATCGATTTCAACGTTATCTTTACCAATGACGGGTTGTGTTAAACCCTGCTCTCCGGTATTTTCGTCAGCCCCTTTTAAGCCTGAAAGTTCACCTGAAGAATCTGCACATGCCAGGCTCTCTTCTTTCAATGGAATTGCATCATCCGTAAAAGTTTGCCTGCACAACTCCTCATCCGAAAATACCTGCTCCTGATGCTCTTTTTCATCCCCGGCAAGCTCTGGCTCCGGAATAAATTCATCTTGCCTGCTTGCAATTTCTTCCTCCGGAATATGCTCTGGAGGCTGATAAAAATCTTCTTTTGCTCCAGCGGCTAAACTTTCGCCGGAAGATGATTCATCTTCTGTGTTGATTGCCCCACGCCTCTCGGCAACAATTTCCCGGTAGGATTTTTCCAGCCGCCTGGCTTTGGTCAAAGGATAACCGCACCAGGGACAGGCCCAGTCACTGGTAGCCATAGTTTTCTGGCCGCAATTTTTACAGGTTGTCATATTCTTCAATCTTCTCCGAACTGTATCTCCAGAATAGATTATAACATATAAAAAACGTATTACCAGCCAGATATCACTGCACAAAAACCCCCTGGAGCATCGGCAGGTCTTTGCCATAATTATAAAAATGGCTTTCAGTTTACGCATGTCAGGTAAAAGGGTTATTATTAACCTTAATGTTAGTGTTTGCCCATACGGGTATTACCATTGGTTGTATCTGGCTTGCCGGAAAAGCCTGGCCATCGCGTGAAAAATATACTGCAACACAAAAAAGCCAGTTCCCCGGCAACTCAACCGAAAGTTATAATCAACCCGAAACTCAAACCGGCCATTCAAGCACTATTAAGGGCTATCTTCTAAACACTGATTACCGCTTACTGTTATTTGGATCGATGCTTCCTGATATCATCGATAAGCCCCTCGGCATTTTTTTACTCTCGGAAGAAATAAGCAGCGGGCGGATTTATGGCCATACACTACTTTTTTTATTGCTGATTGCAGGTGCCGGAATGGCACAATATCTTAAAAAGGGGCAGGTCCACCTGCTAACCGTTGCTTTTGGCATTTTCAGCCACCTGGTACTTGATAAAATGTGGCAAAGCCCACAAACGCTTTTGTGGCCGATCCACGGTTTTCAATTTGAAAAACACCCTACTGAAGACTGGCTGCCAAACATCTTTGAAAACCTGGTAACCAATCCGGGTGTTTATATCCCGGAAATAATCGGGGCGTTGATACTAGCTGCCTTTATGCTGAACCTGATCCGCAAAGGCAAGGTTGCCACCTTCTTGAAAACAGGCCGGGCGAATTGATACAGTTTCTAAACAGCGGTATCTTTGCCCCGGCTTTTTTTATAAGCTATAATCTCGAAAACAAGCGTTAAGCGTAAAACTTCGCTATACTGCACATATATGCTTGAAAATTCCGGGCAAGCCGCAAGCCTATGTTAGACCTTGTAATAATAGTAATACTCTCGGCAATCCTGGTCCCCCTGGTGGAATTTACCACCGGAGCCGGACGTAT
Organism: Dehalococcoidia bacterium; assembly: GCA_003552785.1. Lineage (GTDB taxonomy): Bacteria > Chloroflexota > Dehalococcoidia > Dehalococcoidales > CSSed11-197 > CSSed11-197. Next base: position 1,305 of record PUOQ01000083.1, on the reverse strand, counting down.
AATCCTCGGATTAATATTTTTACTTTTTTCTCCCGGATACAGCTTAATAGCAGCCCTTTTCCCCGGCAGATACTCTCTTGACACTTTGGAACGGCTGGCATTGAGCTTCGGACTCTCCATTGCCACTATACCACTGATAGGCCTGCTGCTTAATTATACACCCCTTGGAATTCGCCTGTATCCGGTCTTGCTGTCGGTGCTTGCATTTATTATTATTATGTCAACTATTGCCTGCATCCGGCGCAATCGTTTGAGCCCAGAAGAACGCTTCCAGTTTAGTTTTAAAGGCAAAGCAGCTTCACTGCGGCAATCTCTGTCTGGAACAAACAGACTGGATAAATTGCTGAATATTATGCTTGTTGTTGCAATTATCGGAGCTATCGGTACTCTGTGTTATGTAGTTGCCAGCCCCAAAACAGGTGAACGTTTTACCGAGTTTTACATACTGGGGCAGGAAGGTAAAGCTGATGACTACCCCCGGGAAATTACACTGGGCGAGAGTGCATGGGTTACAGTTGGCATTATTAACAGAGAGCAGGAGACATGCACCTACCTGGTCCAGGTCAATATACAAAACGAGCCTGATGCCTCTCTAGGCCCGATCACACTTGAACATGACCAAAAATATGAAGATAGAGTTACATTTACACCTGAAAACCCGGGCCAAGACCAGAAAGTTGAATTTGTGCTTTCCAAAGAAGACAATGGCGAACCATACCTGCATCTTCACCTCTGGCTGGATGTGGTTGATGCTGGCCCTGATTAAAACAGTCTAGCCGGTGATTATAAACGCCGGAAGCAAGTCAGCTATCAAACCCCATCTATAGCAATATGACTGCTTAACCTGCTTGCAGTTAAACCTCTTTTCTCCAGATAAAACAAGCGCACTGAAGCAGTCTTTCAATATGGAACAAATTACAAGACTGCATAATACTATATAATTTTACCATTGATTTCTATTCGTTATATGCTATAATTAACATATTATATTTGTAACTTGAACAACCCATAAACAGAGTTTAATGTTAAAGACTATTTAACAAAACGGAGAAGGGCTAGTTGCCATATCGACTGGCCATCTAAGGGTGGGGACAGGAGCACAATTATGAAAAAGTTTCACCGAACACTCTCCCGGAGGGATTTCCTTAAAGCCCTGGGCCTGGGTGGTGCCGGAGCCACCTTTGCCGGAATGATGCCGGCTGTTTCTACCCCTCAGTTTCGAGATCTGGATGAAGTGATGGCCTCACCCGAAGCTGAACTCAAAAGGCCTTCATGGGTAAGAGAGGTTGATAAACCCACCGCAGA
>PUOQ01000019.1 GCA_003552785.1 Dehalococcoidia bacterium | reverse complement strand
CCGTATTGTTATCGGGCCTGAAAGCAGGGTTTCTATGATTCGGTCGGTTTTTTCCTTGTAAAAAGCATGGCCGGTTAGTGAAAAGGCCATAAAAACGCCAAGAACTACAGAAAGAAAGAAAATGGTACCGTCGACCGGAATGATAACTTCTGCAGCCTCTTCGGTAATTGCCATAGAATAAACAAAACTAAAAAACAGTGCCACTGCAAGTGCCGTCAACAATGTTGAGCGATTTTTCAAAAGCTCTCTAAATTCTTTGCGTGCAATAATTATGCTTTTCACTGCCGGTTTTCCTCGCGGTGAATGATTTCAAGGTATATGTCCTCAAGCGAGCGGCTGATGCGTTTCACTTCTTCTACTTTTATTCCAGTTGAAACCAGTTTGTATAACAACTCACTGACTCTGTCCTGGTTTAAAGAAACGGTTACCCGTTTTTCATTGACATTAATACGGGTAACATATTCAAGGGTGGAAAGAACAGATTTTGCTGCGGATGCCTGCTGGGTTCCGGAAAGTGTGATTTCGCAGGAAGGTTCCTTTGAGTTGTGCTGAAGGCTTTCCAGGCTGTCACAGGCAACAATTTCGCCTCTTTGCAAAATGGCGATGCGGTCGCAAATGCGCTCGACTTCATCTAGGTCGTGAGAATTTAAGAGTATCAGCATGTTCTGCTCTTTTGCCAGGTTCATAATAAGCTCTCGCACCATTTTTTGTACTTCAGGGTCAAGACCAGCTGAAGGTTCATCCAGCAGTAGAATTTCAGGATCATGTAAAATTGCCCGGACCAGCCCCAGTTTTCTTCTCATCCCCTTGGAGAAGGTGCCAGCGCGTTCATTCATGCGCTCGGTTAGGCCGGCAAACTCAAGCGCCCGTTTAATTTTGTTTTGCCGGTTGTCAACCATGAAAAGCCGGGCATAATATTCCAGATTTTCAGTGGCAGTCAGGTTGTCATACATACCGTCGTTTTCCAGCAGGACGCCAACTTTCTGTCGCAGCTCGGGGTGCTTGCTCAATGGTTTTCCCCAGACAAGAGCCTGGCCGGACGATGGTTTTAAAAGCCCCAGTATCAGGCGCATGGCGGTTGTTTTGCCGGCGCCGTTATGTCCCAGGCAGCCGAATACTTCACCCCCGTTAATTTCAAGGTTGAGGTTGTTTACTGCCAGAGTGCTTTTGAATTTTTTGGTTAAATTAACCGCTTTTATCATGGTAATAAGTTTGAATAAAATTTGAAATTGCAAAAGATAGAAGGCCGATGGCAAGAAATGCAATATGAAGCGTCATAGAGCCAGCATCAAAGGCCAGCAACAACAAAACGGTGAATGCTGCAGCAAGGGTGGCTGTTTTTAACGCCAGCACTATCAGGTTAATCACCTCTTTCATCACAAGAACTCTAATCAGGTCAACCGGGTTTATTGGAACCATTGCCGGGCTGGTCAACAGCCAGAGGGGCCAGTTTTTTATAATATTGGGTTGCCTGCTCATAGGCATAGGCGACATTTAAAAGGGTTTGTTCATCAAAAGGCCTGGCCATTATCTGAAGGCCAACCGGTAACCCCTGTGAAAAACCACCGGGTACGGACACAGCTGGAATGCCGGCAATATTCACCGGCAGGGTGCAAACGTCTGTAAGGTACATCGAAACCGGATCATCAATTTTTTCACCTATCTTGAAGGGTACGCCGGGGGAAGTGGGGGCTACCAGTACATCATATTTTTCAAAAGCCCTGCTAAATTCATTGCATATTAGAGTCCGCACTTTCTGCGCTTTCAGGTAGTATGCATCGTAATAACCGGCGCTCAGTGCATAAGTGCCAAGCATTACGCGCCGTTTAACTTCCGGGCCAAACCCGTATTGACGCGATTTTTCTGTGACTTCAACTATATTTTGGGAATTTTTGAATGAGTAACCATACCGTACGCCGTCATATCGGGCGAGGTTGGCTGAGGCTTCGCAGGGCCCCAGGATGTAATAAACTGCCAGAGCAGCAGGAGTGGAAGGCAGGCTGACATCTGTGTCGACTATTGCTCCCAGCTCCTCCAGTTTTTTTATGGCGGCTTCAATTACTATCTTAACGTCCGGTTGCATGCCGGTAACGAAATATTCTTTAGGAACACCTATTTTTAAACCGCGGATATCGCCATTTAATCCCTGAATATATTCAGGTACTTCATTAATGGAGGAAGTAGAATCTTTATCATCGAACCCGGCTATAGCTGAAAGCACCAGAGCTGCATCGCTTACGTCCCGGGTCAATGGCCCTATCTGATCCAGGGAGCTGGCATAAGCCACTGCGCCATAGCGGCTTACCCTGCCATAGGTTGGCTTCAGGCCGACAATATTGCAGAAACTGGCAGGCATGCGGATAGAGCCACCCGTATCCGTTCCGATGGAGTACAGTGCTTCACCTGCAGCAACGCTGGCAGCTGAACCGCCACTTGAGCCTCCTGGAACACGGCTAAGGTCCCAGGGATTGCGGGTTGTAAAAAAAGCAGAGTTTTCATTGGAAGAACCCATGGCAAATTCATCCATATTACTTTTCCCGAGCAGTACCATTCCCCCGGCTTTAAGCCGCTCAACGACAGTTGCATCATATGGCGGCACAAAGTTTTCAAGCATCCTGGAGGAACAGGTGGTTCGGATCCCTTTAGTGCAAATCAAATCTTTGATAATAACAGGAATACCCGTCAATGGTTGAATATCACCGCCGGCAATTCGTCTATCTGCTTCATCTGCCTGCTTGAGGGCGGTATCCGGAGTTTGGGTTACCATTGCCAGGATTAGCGGATCGATTTTTTCTATACGATCAATAAAGGCGCGGGTCAGTTCAACAGAGGAAACCTTGCGGGTTTTGAGTAATTGGTGTGCCTGAAGCACGGTTAATGTGTTTATTTCGGTCAAAGAGCTCTCCGTTATTTTAAGTATTGTTTTCTATAAAGCCCCTTTGGGATTTTTGCCGGTTATTCCAAGATTAAACTAATTCATTGTACCATCTGAAGCTATTTGTTGTTTCGGCAACCCGGGTTAATTTATTTTTCCATAACCGGCAGGATTTTAAAGAATTCTCCTTCTTTCCCCGGAGCGTTGGCCAGCACGTCTTTTCTTTCAAGGGATGGTTGCACCTTGTCCTCTTTAATAATGGTGTATTGCGGGTTTGGTTGTGTAGTGGGAGGTACGTTGCCGGTATCGACCTTATCCAGGATTTCGAAATTTTCAAGTATATTAGAAAGCTGTCTGGAGAAGGTTTCGATTTCACTTTCATCCAGGTTGATGCGGGCTAGTTTGGCGATGTGAAGTACTTCTTCTTTGCCGATTTTCAATGTATAACCTCCAAATGTGTATAAAGTATATCACCCGTTCAAATGAGGGGCAAATAACATAATACCTGAAATTCATTCTTTCTGTATCGGGCGTCTTACAGTGAATGCTGCCATTAATAGAGTGATAGACCAGATTGAGGCCAGGCTTATAATCGAAATTGCTGTTGCCCATGTGCTCGGGGGTATTACCAGTAGTGATTGTCCCAGGACAGTAAAAATATTGTATCCATAGATTGAATTGAGAATTATATAACTACTGCCCAAGAACAGGCACAGTAACACAAATGGTATCGCAGAGGCACACATTTGCCATAGCGGTGGCCGTTTTACTTCCGCTTTTGGATATACAAAGCAATAGTATCCCAGGCGCAGTTTTCTAATCAGGTGGAATACAAAAATAGCCCAGCCGACTAGCAGTCCGGCTGCAAGGGCCAGGCCCACAAAAGAAAATGTGTCGGCTCTTTTCCAGTAAGCCCACCATGAAGATTGTATTATCTCGATTTCTGTATCCAGGTAAATACCGGCCAGTCCGGGAGCTATATTATGGCCGCTGGTGCCTGTTTGGCTGTTTGCCATTACAGCTACTCCGGTTTTGTAATCCGGCAAAATCAGAATATCGGCCAGGTAACTGGGGGTGTTGCCTGCATGCCACAGGCGTTTTGTTCCATTGTTGTCGGTAAGGATAATCCAACCCATAGCGTACTCTGCCGGATAACCGTCTTTTTCAAAGGATACCGCTGGAGAAAGAAGCTCTCTAATTGTATCCTGTTCAACTATTTGTTTGCCGTCCAGCTGGCCTTCATTGATGAATAGAGACAACCATCTCCCCATGTCTTCAGCTGAGCTCATTACCCAGCCTGCCGGAGCAGCGCTGCGATAAATTGGCATGCTGCGCTTGACTGTTTGGCCGAATACTGATTGATGCCCGTAAGCCTTGCCCCAGGCCTCCGCCTGGGATGGTTTAAGAGTGGTACGGTATAGCCCCAGCGGCTCAAAGACATGTTTTGCCATATATTCTTCAAAAGGAAGCGTGCTTACCTCTTCAATTAAAGCTCCGAGAAGGAAATAGTTCAAATTCGAATACTCAAAAGCTTCTCCGGGTGAATTGCTCAGGCGCAGGTTGCTGAGTTCATTTACCATTTGCTGCATGGCGTCCGGTCCGTTATAGTAGCCCTGTGGTTCTGCCATAGCGCCTGGAATTCCACTGGTGTGGGTTAAAAGCTGATAAATGGTAATCTCAGCAGAGGTTCCAGGGTTTGCCAGGGAAAAATCCGGCAGGTATTCAACCAGAGGACGATCCAGTTTTATGTAACCCTTATCTCTTAAAAGTAAGACACCAAGAGCGGTGAATGATTTGGAAACACTGGCCAGTTCAAAAACTGTATCCTTGCTCACCTTGCAAGAATTTCCAGCACTTGTTACGCCGAAACCCCGGGTATAGACAATCTCTTTCTCGTGTACTACAGTGGCGGCAATTCCTGGTATGGAATCCTTTATCATAATCTCGGTAACCAAGTTATCCATCTTTTCCGTGGTTTGTGGTTCCGGTGAAAAATTTGTGGATTCAATCATATTACTTGAGGCCACTGATAAAAATGAAGCAGAAACCAGGCAGGCCAGAATAAACAGGGTTACCCTTTTTGGCATAGCAGAATCATTATTACTTCGAATTGGTGACAGCGCAACCGATAAGCTTGTTGATGCTTGATACTTCTTGCTCGGATAGAAATGCCTTAATTCCGGTCAATATATTACCGGGAATGCATGGATCGACCAGGAAAGCAGTGCCTACCTGAACGGCACTGGCGCCGGCCATGATAAATTCAATTGCATCTTCGGCACTGGATATACCTCCGCAGGCGATTAACGGCACATCAACCAGCCTGGCAGTTTCATACACCATAGCCAAAGCTACTGGTTTAAGGATCGGGCCGGACAATCCGCCGGTGGTATTGCCCAGCAAAGGCCTGCGCCTGTTAATATCGATAGCCATACCTTTGAAAGTGTTAATCAGGGTCAATGCGTCTGCTCCGGCTTTTGTTACGGCCGTGGCTATATCACTTACACTGGCTGCTCCCGGGCTTAGTTTAACTATCAATGGCAGCGTGGTCACGCACTTTACTTCACGGGTAATAGTTGCGGCGGTTTCGGGATCCAGGCCAAATTCAACGCCCCCAGATTTTACGTTCGGACAGCTGATGTTTAGCTCAATGCCACTGATGCCTTCTGTTCCCTCGAGTCTGCGGGCTATTTCGACATACTCTTCGGTGTTAGAGCCGGCAATATTTACTATTACGCATACCCCAAGTCTGTTCCAGGTCGGAGCCTGGTTTGAAATAAGGCTGTCTATGCCGATGTTTTCAAGGCCGATTGCATTAAGCATGCCTGAGGTCACTTCAGCAATGCGCGGCTGTGGGTTTCCCTTCCCTGGTTTAAGGGTGGTTCCTTTACATACAAACGCTCCTGGCGAGTGTATATCAGTAACCCCTTCCAGTTCGGTGACATAGCCGCATGTACCCGAAGCCAGCATTAACGGGTTTTGCAGCCTTAGGCCTTTCTGGTTGCGGGGGGCCAGTTCAACACTTACATCCATATGATATGCCTCATTTCTGATTATAGTTTACCCGATGCCTGTGTTACAAGCAGTGCCAAAAAAAAGTTTTGAAAGTGGTTGCCAAAATAGCTTTAATGAGTTAAACTAGAATCGTGGCTGGCAAAATGCATTTATCCAGTAATAAAATAAGGTTTTATGAGAACTGTGGCTCTCAGTTAGGGAGCGTGCGCCATTCTCATCATTTCTGGAGAATGCTTGCCCCTGGCTTTTGCCACTCTTAAGCAAGGAGCATTTCCCGGCTCCGATATTCTCTCATATTTAACAGGTCTGTAGGTGCATACTTACATCGAATAAATTACAGGTTCACACCAAACGGGTGAACGCAAAGGAGCGACCGATGGTAGACAGTAAGCTTAAGGCGCTTAAAGAAAAGATGGAGTCTGATCTGGCAAGGTCTAAAGAGCAACTGGACCAGATACGGGACCTTAGTGGCGAAGAAAACCGCCGCGAAGGCAGCCCCTATGGCAAGAAAGAGGAAGAAGCTGCAGAGACATCCGAAATTGAAAGCCGCTGGGCTCTTGAGAAGCGGCTTCTCGGACAGATAGCAGACCTTGAAAATGCCGTTAAAAAATTCGATAAGGGCACCTATGGTATTTGCGAAAAATGTGGCCAGCAAATAGCCTCCGAGAGGCTGGAAGCAATTCCCCAGGCAAAGTTGTGCATACAGTGCAAGGCGGCAAAATCGAAGGAAGCCAAAGGTTTTGCGGTATAAACCGGACTTTAAAGGCTCCTGGTGGTATTTTGTTCTTCTTGCTACTATTGTGCCCCTTGACCAGCTTACCAAGTTATGGGTTCGCACCAATCTTTTCCTTGGAGAATCAAGGCCACCCGAGGGCTTTTTTCGTATAAGCTATTTCCAAAATACGGGTGCTTCTTTTGGCATGTTTCCGGAAGCAGCTGGATTTTTTACCGTGTTTTCGACTGTCAGTTTTATATTAATGATGTCGGCTATGTTGTTTTTACGCCCCCATCTGGAGATACTGGATACAACCCTGGGCAAACTTGGCCTGGGACTTTTAAGTGCAGGTACACTGGGGAACCTTATCGATCGTTACAACCTCGGTTATGTGGTTGATTTTATTGACTTTAGTTTCTGGCCGGCGTTTAATGTAGCCGATAGCGCTATTGTAGTTGGTGCAATAATACTGGCTGCTTGTATTCTTATTTACTCAAATAAAATTGATGGTGCCCGTGATGGAGGCCAGTCATAATTTTACAGTAGAAATCTCCGGGGAAAGATTGGACCGGTTTATCGGTTCCAGTGTAGACACGCTTTCTCGGTCTCAAGCCCAAAAGCTTATCGAAGAAGGTTATGTGCTGGTTAACAACGCGCCTGTCAAAGCAAGTTACCGGCTTGAAAAAGGGGATATAGTAGAACTGGTTATTCCACCGGCAGCTCCAAGTGAGCTAACCCCTGAAGCGATTCCATTAAAGATTATTTATGAAGATGATGATCTTCTGGTTATAGATAAACCACCCGGCCTTGCTGTTCATCCGGGCCCAGGCAACCCTTCACATACTCTTGCCAATGCCGTTCTTAACTATTTGCCCAGTATTGCAACTGGAGAACCCGGCCGCCCCGGGATTGTTCATCGGCTTGATAAAGATACTTCAGGCCTTATTATTGTTGCTCGTAACCCTCAAGCCCATCAATATCTTACAGGTCAGTTCAAGCAGAGGGAAGTAAAGAAAACTTATATTACCCTGGTAAACGGGCGCCTCAGCCCCATGAAAGGGTTTATCGAGGCTCCTATCGGCAGGGATCGTGTTCACAGGCAAAGGATGACGATTACTGAAGAAAATAAAGGGCGTCAGGCCCGAACAGGTTACCGGGTTATGCAATATTTTGAAGGTTATTCACTTCTGGAAATAAACCCGGAAACAGGCCGCACGCACCAGATAAGAGTTCACCTGGCTGCCATAGGGCATTCAGTTGTTGGTGATACCACTTATGGCAAAGCGTCGCTGATTACTCCCCGTCAATTCCTTCATGCTCATAAACTAAAATTTAAACTTCCTTCCTCCGGTCAGTATGTTGAATTTATTTCCCCGTTGCCCGATGACCTTAAGCAATCAATTGATATTATAAGCGCCTAGAGCCGGTGTTTTAAGGCGTGCTATAATTTTTTTGTCCAGTTAACGGAGGTCCTTTACATGGAGCAGGAAGGAAACATTGTTGTAGAATATGCGGGTTTCTGGCGACGTCTGGCGGCATTTCTGATCGATGGCTTCGCTATTATAAGCATTTACTGGGCCATTGCAACTTCGTGGATGGTGGCTTCCGGTGCTCCGGTCTCCAGGTCGCTGGAAGGCTGGTACGGGCCATCTTTGTTTAATGACCCGCTTGCCCCTTTAATCGTTCCTGCCGGAGCTGTCTATTTTATTTTGTTCTGGAAATGGCGGGGCCAGACTCCCGGGAAAATGATTTTAAATATCAAAGTTTTAAAATATGACGGCACTCACGTGACTTATTCAACAGCGGTTTTGCGTTATTTGGGCTACATAGTTTGTTTTCTTACACTTGGTATAGGTTTTATTATTCTGGCATTCGATGAGCGCCGCCAGGGCTTGCATGATAAAATGTCCTTTACAGTGGTGGTAAAAATACCTCCAGTCAAAATTAAGTTACCCGAAGCAAGTATGGGCTAAGTTTTCTAATCCTTGGCCGCCGTTATAAATTTCTTATGCAAGGAAGTGTAATATGATGGAAGCACCTGTAAGAGTTCGCTATGCACCAAGCCCTACCGGTTATCCCCATGTAGGCAATATCCGAACGGCACTGTTTAACTGGCTGTTTGCCCGTCATTCGAACGGAAAATTTATCGTTCGCATTGAAGATACCGATACAGCACGTACGGTTCCGGGAGCTGTTGAAACCATACTTGAAAGCCTTGAATGGTTGGGTATGGATTGGGATGAGGGTCCGGATAAAGCTGGTGATTACGGACCGTATTTTCAGTCCCGGAGAATTGAGTTTTATCGCCTGGCAGCTGAAAAACTGGTTAAAAAGGGGGACGCATATCATTGCTATTGCAGCTCCGAAAGGCTCGAAGAAATGCGTGCCGGTCAGGTAGCAGCCAAAATGCCCCCCGGATACGACCGCCGGTGTCGCGACCTTACCGATGAAGAGCGCCAGGCGTGTATAGCTAAAGGCCGGAAATCCGTAATTCGGTTTAAGGGGCCTAAAGGTGGAGAAACTACTTTTAGCGATGTAATCCGCGGCGAAGTCACTTTTGAAAACAGGACTATCGATGACTTTGTAATTCTTAAAGCCGATGGATTTCCTACTTATCATCTCGCCAGTGTAGTAGATGACAATAAAATGCTTATAAGCCATGTTTTAAGAGCGGAAGAATGGATTTCCAGCACTCCCAAACATTTGTTACTATACCGGTCACTCGGCCTGGAACCACCTTTATTTGCACATTTGCCTATGATACTTGGCCCGGATCGATCCAAGTTGAGCAAACGTCATGGGGCGGTGTCTATAACTCAATATCGGGATGAAGGATATCTCCCTCAGGCGATGGTTAATTTCCTGGCATTGCTTGGCTGGTCTTTGGACGATAAGACCGATATTATTGATACTGAAACACTGGTAAAAAATTTTAGCCTGGAGCGCATAGGTAAAACAGCTGCTGTCTTCAACCGAGAGAAATTGGACTGGATGAACGGGGTTTACATCAGATCTCTCGATATTGAAGACCTGTCAACCCGGGCGTTGCCTTTCCTGGAGAAGGATCTGCCCGGTTCGGTTGAACGGCCACTTGATTTTGAATATGTAAAAAGCGTCATGCCTCTCATTCAAGAAAGGGCCAGAACGCTTGGTGAAATACCCGGATTGACTTACTTTTTCTTCATTTCTGAAATTGATTATGAGCCAGAGCTTCTCATTGGAAAGAAAATGAACAGGGATATCACCCTCCAGGCCCTTAAGGCTTCTCTTGAGAGTCTTGAAAAGCCGGGTTCTTTTAGCCGCGATGAGCTTGAGAGCTGCCTGCGGCCTCTGGCAGAAAAACTGGGCCTGAAAGCCGGCCAGCTGTTTGGAACACTGAGAGTGGCTGTTACCGGTTTAACCGTTGCTCCACCGCTTTTTGAAACAATGGCTGTACTCGGCAAGGATAAGTGCCTGGAGCGTATGCGCAAAGCTGTCTTAAAACTGTCAAGTGTCGAAAGTGAATAAAGCCATTATTTAGCTGGTTATTATAAATATAGCATGATTAACAAGGCATCAGAGAGCCCCGATTATTTAAAGCTGTTTAAATCAGGCGAGCTTGAAAGAAGAGCAGTAAAGCTCTGGAACAGGCTTGCTGCTTGTGATATATGCCCTCGTCGTTGTGGTATTAATCGCATCGGCGGGGAGTTGGGTTATTGCAAATCTGGACAAATACCGGTTATATCTTCTTATTGCGACCATCACGGCGAAGAGCCGGTCATTTCCGGTAGAAAAGGCTCAGGCACCGTTTTTTTCGGGAATTGTAATTTAAGATGCGTTTTTTGTCAGAATTTTCAGATTTCTCAGAATTACCAGTCTCAACAGAAAAACGAAAAAAGTATTGAGGACCTGGCAGGTTTTATGGTTTCGCTTCAGGAAATGGGTTGTCATAATATCAACCTGGTTTCCCCCTCCCATTTTGTGCCTCAATTTATGAAAGCTTTGTTACTCGCAATACCGCGTGGTTTGAATATACCCATTGTATACAACACCAACAGCTACGATTCTGTGTTAACTTTACGGGAGTTGCGGGGAATTATCAGCATATATATGCCGGATTTGAAATACGCAGATGATGAAAATGCAGCCAAATATTCAGATGCACCTGGCTATGCAGGTCATGCGCGCAAGGCCATCAAGGAGATGTATAATCAAACGGGCGATCTTGAAATCGGCCGGGATGGAGTGGCCGTTAAAGGGGTGCTGGTTCGGCATCTTGTTTTGCCCGGGGATATAGCCGGTACTGAAGAATGTTTGGTTTGGCTGGCAGAAGAGGTGTCTACCGGGATAGGGCTGAGCCTGATGAGTCAGTACCATCCCTGCAATCGGGCTTTCAATTATCCCGAGCTTGCCAAAGGCGTGGAAGTAGATAGGTACCTGAAAGCCGTCAAGCTGGTAAAAGAGCTTGGATTTTGTAAAGCATATGTGCAGGGGATAAGTTCACCCAGGGTTTATCTGCCCGATTTTAACAAAGATAAACCCTTTGATAATTAACCCTTTCGTTTTCGGTTAACAAAGGCAAAGCGAATCTTCAGGCCTTTGCGGTTGTCCTTTTTGTTTACTTTTTCAATAAACTCTTTGAGTTCTTCCCTGTTCTTCTCTTTTGGGGTAGTTGTTTTGGTCATATTTAAGCAGGCTCCGTATTTTTAGACTAAAACAAAATTATATCACAGCTCTGCGATAAACACATAATTCGAGGCAGATAACATAAACCTCCATGGGGTATAATTGTTTTTGGAGTGCAAATGAAAAGAAAAGACCGCTTAATGCTTGCTATTGCCAGCAATGTGGTTGAAGTTGCCCTGGTGGTTTTGCTGGCAGTTTATATATTGCCACAATGGGACATAAATGTACCGGTTTATGCTGTGGTTATTTTTATAGTTGCATGGCTTTGCGTTTCGGTATTAATATTTCGAGCCGGCAGCAGGGCATTGGCCCCCGGGCCTCTGGCGGGGCTGCCTGACGTGACGGGGTTAAAGGGGGTTGTGGTAAAAGATCTTGCTCCGGAGGGCGTAGTGAAAGTAAAGGGGGAGCTCTGGAAGGCCTGGTCAGAAAACCAGGTTCCAGCGGGGTATGAAGTGAAGGTAGTCTCAGTAGAAGGCATGAAGCTAAAGGTTCAGCCCCTTGAACAGGTCTAAGTTTAAGCTATAAAGGCTTGTTGTGTTATAATTATACCTTATGCGACGCGTCATAGAGCGAGTGAACATGGAAATAATACCGGCAATTGATATAAGGGCCGGTCAGTGCGTGCGTCTCTATCAGGGCGATTACGCGGCTGAAACTGTGTATTCTTCAAATCCCATAGCCAAGGCACACGAATGGGTTACCCATGGGGCGACACGGATACATGTTGTGGATCTTGACGGGGCTGCAGCAGGTGAAAGCGTAAACCTGGATATCATCAATGAACTGGCACATTCCTTGATGATTCCGGTCCAGGTAGGCGGTGGTGTACGCAGCATTGCAGATATTGAAAACCTGTTTAAAGCCGGAGTGGACCGGGTTATCCTGGGTACATCAGCTGTAGAAAATCATGAACTGGTCAAAGAAGCCTGCCGGCGCTTCAAGGATTCTATTGTGGTGGGCATCGATGCCCGTGACGGGAAGGTGGCCATTAAAGGCTGGCAAAAATCTACAGAAGTTACGGCGGTGTCTCTTGCTCGGGACATGGTGAGGCTGGGGGTGAGGCGCTTTATTTATACTGATATCAATCGGGACGGCACGCTTACCGAACCCAATTTCAGCGCTGTTTATGAATTGCTGGATGCAGTGCGCACACCTGTTATAGCATCCGGAGGAATCTCAAAACCAGTGCACTTGAAAGTACTCAAAAAATTGGGTGTTGAAGGTGTCATTATTGGCAAAGCTCTTTATACCGGGGATATAGACCTGAAAGCCGTGCTTGAGAACATAGGCTAATGTTTAGCCGCGTTTCCAGTGTTGCTCACATTATTAATATTTTAATTAATAATTATTCACAGGAGATATAAATTGACACAAGAATTAAAACTGAAACTTGATTCAAATGGATTGCTGCCTGCAGTAATTCAGGATGCCAAAAACGGGACGGTGCTTATGCTGGGTTATATGAACCCGGAAGCGGTTAAGCGCACACTTGAAACAGGAGAAGTCTGGTTTTACAGCCGCAGCCGTCAGGAAATGTGGCACAAAGGTGCAACTTCCGGTAACCGGCTGATTGTCAGAGAGACTTTCATAGATTGCGATAACGATACCGTGCTGGTAAAAGCAGAACCAATGGGTCCGGTGTGCCATACCGGCGAATCCAATTGCTTTTTCAGGTCTCTCTCGGCCGACGAGCTTGATGTTTAAGCTGATTGAATAACTTCGGCTTCTTCTTGCTTTAAAACTTCCTTCAAGGCTACAACAGCTACTTCAACCTGGCTGTCGTCCGGTTCGCCTGTCGTCAGGTTCTGCAACCAGAGCCCGGGCGCTATCAGTATACGGGTGAAGGGGTTATTCATGTTGCGCGCCCCCAGTTGGGTTACTTCATAACCTAGGGCGGCTATCACCGGGAGCAATAAAATCCGGGATAGCACCATAATCCAGAGTGCATGCTGTCCAACCAGGCTGAAAACTAAAATTGCCAGCACCATGACTGACAGCAGGAAAGCGGTGCCGCAGCGGGCGTGAGCTGTTGAGTGTTTTTGAATATTCTCGGGATCAAGGGCCACTCCATGCTCATAGGCATTTATTGTTTTGTGCTCAGCTCCGTGAAAAGAGAACACCCGTCTTATATCTGCCATCATAGAAATTAGTTTTATGTAGAGTATGAATATTGCCATACGGACGACTCCTTCTATCAGGTGGAAAACGAATGAAGATTCGATGTATGGATCAATAAGGTTGGTTAAAAAAAGCGGAAGCAGGAAAAAAAGGGCTATGCCGAAGGCAAACGAAATTATCATTATTCCCCCAATGTAAAGGGAGGATATTTCATTTTTTGAATCCTTCCCGGCTTGCCTTTCTTTACCTTCACTATTCGGCCGGGTTTCTTCTTCGAGGGCTACATTGGCAGACCAGGAAAGGGCGGAAAGCCCGAGAACCAGTGATTCTATAAGCACGATCACACCGCGGATAAAAGGAGTTTTTCTTAGCCTGCCAGTATAGATGCGATGCAATTTTTGAACGCGGGTTACAATTTCCCCGGTAGGGTGGCGCACTGCTGTTACTGCTGTGTCCCTGCCGCGGATCATCACGCCTTCCATAACTGCCTGGCCGCCATAGCTTATTTTAGTTTTGCTCATTAGTAAACCTTAAAATAAAAGGGCGGCTCCTGACCAGTACCGCCCTTTTAGAATTGCAATTTGAAGTTAATTACTTTTTGATATTGTAGCGCTGCTTGAAGCGTTCTACCCGCCCCGCAGTATCGACTATGCGCTGTTCACCTGTAAAGAAGGGGTGACATTTACTGCACAGTTCTACTTTGGTGGTTTTTCTTACCGAACCGGTAACAATTATATTGCCACAAGAACAAATCACCTGGGCATCATGGTAATAATTTGGATGGATTTTTTCTTTCATATCTAATTGGCCTTCACGCTTACTTTGCGGCGTTGCTTGTTGTAAGGTTCAAAGCTTATCTGGCCATCTATCAAGGCATACAGAGTATAATCATTGCCTACGCCGACATTGTCGCCCGGGTGGATTTTTGTGCCTCTCTGGCGGACTATAATGGTGCCGGCTGTCACTATTTCACCGGCAAAACGTTTGACGCCCAGCATCTTGGGCTTGGAATCACGGCCGTTTCGAGTAGAACCGCCGCCTTTTTTATGCGCCATCCTGTTTCTCCTCTACTTTTTGCTCCTGGGTTTTTCTGGTAGTTTTAGATTTGGGTTTGAGTTCCGGAACCTCGATTTTGTCGATGGTAACATTTGTGAAGTGCTGACGATGACCGAGTTTGTTGGTGTAGCGGGTTTTGTTTTTGTACCGGAAAACGATAATCTTTTCGCTCTTGCCGTGTTTATTTACACTGGCAGTTACTTTAGCATCTTTGATGGTGGGTTTGCCCACAGCGATTTTGTCGCCATTGCCAGCAAAAAGAACCCGGTCCAGTTCTACCGTACTTCCTTCCCTGGCATCAATTAAATCAATATCAATGCTTTTGCCTTGCTCTACCCGGTGCTGTTTACCACCTGCTTCAATTATAGCGTAAATTGTACTGACCCTCCTTGAATAACAAACAACCAATAATTCTATCAATTAGGTTTGCTAAGTGTCAAATAAATAAAAAACCGTTATCTCGTTTTATAAAAAAGTGGGTCTGGGAGTAACCCGCAGAATCCACTTTCTGGCTGATTTATATTTTAACATTAACCGGGGTTGAAATGCTCGCTTTACGCAGAGGAGGCCATTGACAACATCAGGGTGTTTAAATATAATTGCAAGTCCATGCAATAACAAGTAGTTGCAAATACTAATAACAGTGCTGGAAATGCAGTATGCCGGATATTGAATCGGGCTTGCAAAGCGGCGGATGCTCCCTGGTCGTGTCTTTTGTAGAAAAAAGCATTCCCGTCGATTGGGCAAAAGCGTGGGATGAGCAATTCCGCAAACGCGGGCTTTTGGCTCGTCTGGAACGGGCTGGAATTAGCCCTGAAACTTTCTGGGATACTTACGGACGTTTTCAGGCTTCCGTTGCAAACGATTCTTATCCCGGCAAAGCGCTTTTAAAGATTCTTTCGCTGGTAGCAGCCGGGGATTGCGTAGTTGACGTTGGCGCCGGGGATGGTGCCTATTCGGTACCTCTGGCGCGTTACGTGAAATCGGTGATAGCTATTGAACCCTCATCCAGCCAGCTGAACTATCTTCAAAAAGCAGTGTCTCAGTCGGGTTTGAACAATATTCAAATTGTGCCAGAGCGCTGGGAAGAGGTTGGCACGTCCGGCTTAAAGCCCTGTGATGTCGTTCTGGCATCCTATTCTTTCCAGGTGCCAGATATAGGAGAGGCTATAAATAAAATGCTAACTGTAACGGGAAAAAGGTTAATTCTTGTGTATTACGCCGGGTGCGATCTGGTTAACCTGAACAGGAGGCTTTTTAACCTTCAGCCTCAGCCAGATTACCGTTACTTGTACAATCTGCTTCGTCAGCTGGGCTATGAACCCGGCCTGGAGAAAGTAACACGAAACTTTTGTGTAAAGCTTGATAACCAGCTTGAAATGCTCGGTTATAATCCCGGCTTAACAAGGGAGCAGACCAATATTTTAAAACACGAACTTTTTAAAATGGGTATGGTTGCAAAGGAGCGTGATGGATACTGGCTAAAAAGACAGCAAACGGATGCAATTATCACTGTTGATGTAAAGAAAAAGGATGGCTGCAAAGAAAATGTTTAGACTTAAAATGCTTATAGTCGCTCTTATGATAGTAGCCCTTCCGCTGGCAGGGTGTAATGCCAGTTCATATTCCGGGGAGGATGAAACTGTTTTAAAAGTCGGTTCCACCAGGCCTTTTAAAACCACCAATAAATTTTCCGACTACTGGTACGGGGTGCTTTCCAATATCACCACGCACGACAGCCTGATAAAACTGGACTCTGAAATGAATGTGACGCCCTGGCTGGCTACCGATTGGGATGTATCTGAAGATGGCCGCATTTTTACATTTACCATAACAGAGAACGCCGTCTGGCATGACGGCACTCCTTTGACGGCTGAAGATGTAAAGTTTTCAATTAAGTATTACCGTGACAAGGATCCTCAGGCAGGCTGGATGGAAGAAATTATCGAAGAGGTTAATATTGAAGATGACCAGGTGGTACTCCATCTTGTCCGGGCGTATGGCAACCTGTTAACTGAGTTTATGACTTATTCCATAATACCCGAACATATTTGGGAGGATGTCGATGAACCTCTCAAGTATGAAAAGATGGATAGAGCCATAGGCTCCGGGCCTTTTAAACTAACAGGCTGGAGCGAGTCGGCAGGAAAAATTCGTTTTGAAGCCAATCAGGGTTACTTTAAAGGCCCTCCCAATATAGACCAGCTTGAAATTAACATTTATTCCAATATGGATGCACTGGTGATGGCTCTTAAGCGAGGAGATATCGACACCTGGTGGGATTATTCCGGGGAATTCCCGGTTACACATATTCCCGCTCTTGAAAAAGAAAGCCACATGGATTTTGCCACGGCAACTTTTCTGGGCGTTCCGGCAGCCCTGGGTTTTAACCTGGAAAGGGAGCCGGTAAATGAACTGGGCTTCAGGCGGGCAATAAGTTATGCAATCAATTATGAACAAATTGTAGACCGGGTGTATGAAGGCTACGGAAGCGTACCCGGTTATGGATTCATTCCCCCGACGCATATCAACTACGATGAATCTATTCCACGTTTGGATTATGATGCCGGGGAAGCAAGCAGCCTTCTAAATGAACTGGGCTTGAGAGACACCAGCGGTGATGGAATCAGGGAGGATGATGGTGGCAATAATATTAATCTTACCCTGCTTGCCCGTAATGATATGCCCTCCATGCTCAGAATAGCCGAGATGGTTATAGCCGATTTGAAGAAAGCGGGTATTGGCGCCAGTATCAAGGCAGTTGACAGTTCGACCTGGGTAGCAAACAAGGATGCCGGAGATTATGACCTGGTTCTTTTTAGAGCCACGCCCTGGGGTACTCTTATGCATGCCGGCAATGCTTCCGGCTACTTTGATTCCCGGCGCACCGGAGCCGGGGTTCTTCATAACCTGGGCTCACCTGAATACCATGAATTATGTGATCTGCGCCTGGAAACAGTAATGCCGGGCGAGCAGGAGAGCCTCGACAGGGCTATACAGCAGATGCACGCAGAGAAGCTGCCCGGTATTGCTCTTGTCTGGCTTGATAGCATGTATCCTTACCGCAAGGGATGGGATAACTGGGTGGTGGACCACATTTACGGCGGCGTAATAAACAGCTTTTCCTGGTTCGAAATAACCCGGGTGGATTAAACCCGGCTCTACCAATAAATATATGCTGAGGAGGACCTTTGGAGCGGCACAGGCACCCACAATCCGCCATTGCATTAAAAACCGTGCGCTATATGGTCGTTCTGCTGGTCATTATAAGCCTTAACTTCCTTATTCCAAGGCTTATGCCCGGGGATCCATTGATGAATATCATCGGTGAAGAGGCCTACTATACTGCCGGTGGTGCCCTTGAAGTGCTGCGAGAGGACTTGGGGCTTAACCAGCCGATGCACCAGCAATTTTTCACCTATGTGGCTGGCCTTTTTACCGGTGACTGGGGATTTTCCTACCTGTATATGCGCCCGGTTCTGGATGCAATAATGCTCCACCTTGTCTGGAGCCTGGTGCTTATATTTCCGGCGGTAGTTCTGGCGGCTTTAATGGGGGCTGTTGCGGGATCGATTGCTGCCTGGAAGCGCAAAGCAAAACTCGACATTGGACTTACCGGTGGTTTTTTACTGGCTTATTCCATGCCTCATTACTGGCTGGCGATGCTGGTTCTTTACATTTTTGGTTTTTTGCTGGGATGGTTCCCGCTTGGAAAATCGGTTTCAGGCGGGCTTGGCGGTTTTTATTATTTAATAGACCTGGGCTGGCATATGCTTTTACCACTGTCAGTGTTAACTCTTTCAAAGGCTGCCTATGATTATTTGATAGTACGCAATTCGGTAGTCTCTATTTACGGTGAAGATTATATACTTACCGCCCAGGCAAGGGGTCTTTCACGCATGTCGGTTCTTTTCAAGCATGCTTTGCGGAATGCTCTGGCGCCACTGGTTACGGTTACGGCTATTCAATTCGGCACTATTTTTTCCGGCGCCCTGATGATAGAAGTGGTTT
>PUOQ01000020.1 GCA_003552785.1 Dehalococcoidia bacterium | reverse complement strand
TACCTGGCAATAGATTACGAAAAGATGATCGAGCTACTTAATGCCAATACAGACAATATGAGTTATATAGATATATTCCACGCTTTAACACTTAAAGATTATTACCGCACAGACATTCACTGGGATCAGGAAAAAATAATCCATATTGCCGACCTGCTGTTAAGAGAAATGAATAACTCCGCCCGGGCATCCGACATTAACTACACCCGCAACATACTGCAGCCGTTCCGTGGTTCCTACTACGGGCAGGCTGCTCTGAATATTTCTCCGGATTACCTGGTTTACCTCACCTCGAAAATGCTGGAAAATGCAGTGGTTTTCGATTATGAAACGGGTAAAGAAAGCAAAATATACATGCCTGACAAGTTTACCAACGTAGACCCGTACGATGTTTTTCTTTCAGGCGCCAGGGCATTAATTACCATCCACAACCCGGATATAACCAACGGTAAGGAGCTGATAATTTTCCGGGATTCTTACGGAAGCAGCATTGCACCGTTGCTGGTCCCTGGTTATGAAAAAATAACCCTGATAGACCTGCGCTACATTACCACCGACCTGCTGGGGCAGTATGTAGAATTTTCACCCGGCCAGGACGTACTCTTTCTGCTGGGCACCCAGGTAATCAATAACAGCGCCATGCTCAGGTAGAGTCCGGCTTTTTATCGCCTGCAACTTGCAGATGCAGAAAGCAACCTTTCAAAAATACTGCCCGAAAGCCGGCCCCATTCAGGCAGGTCACGGTTTTCCCCGCAGTAAGCCCTTTATTGGCTGCTGGCCACCATTTTTTAAGGTCACTTTAAAATTTTATCAAATAACTATTGTTTTTTTGATACGGCGCGGTTTATAATTACATAATTTTTACCGTAGTTAATCCAGGCTGGCAACGTAGAGGTTTAAATTTTTAACCTTTACACAGCCCTGTTAATATAAACAAATAGAGAGGGGGAAAAGTAATTGGAACAGGCTCTTCAAAAACTAAAAAGGTTCAACCTGATTATGGGAGGGCTGCATCTCGTACAGGCCATTATCATGGCATTTCTGGCAACCACCGTCATCCAGCAAATTTCAGAATTCAAACCAACCATCACCCAGTTCTACCTGGAGTTTGATACTGCCACCAATTCACTGGTTACAGCCAGCCGGGAGCTGTTCGAGCTGCCCTTCGGGCTGCTGGTGGCAGCCTTCCTTTTTATTTCGGCAATTGCTCACGGCCTGATAGTTTTAAACAGCAAAAAGTACTTTGAGGATTTAAAACAGGGCATCAACAAATTCCGCTGGTTTGAATATGCTTTCAGCTCTTCTATAATGATTGTTTTAATTGCCACACTATTTGGCATTTACGATATTGGGTCCCTCATCCTTATATTCGTCGTTAATGCATCCATGAACCTGTTCGGCCTGGTTATGGAACAACTCAATTCAGGCGCTGAAAAAGAAAAGGTTAACTGGGGGCCTTTTGCGTGGGGCTCCATTGCCGGGCTGGCCCCCTGGGTTGTTATTCTTATCTACATGTTTGGTACCGGCAACTTTGATATGGTCCCCTGGTTTGTATGGGCTATTGTTGGCACTTATTTCGTTGCCTTTAATACATTCCCGGTAAACATGATCCTGCAGTACAAGCGTATAGGTAAATGGAAAGATTACCTTTATGGAGAAAGAACTTACATTGTGCTTAGCCTGGTAGCCAAAACTATTCTGGCATGGCTGGTGCTGTTCGGCGCAATGCAGCCCTAGAAAAATAAATCATTACCCGGTGCCCTGTTGCAAGATACAGGGCACCGGACCATTCTGGACGAATCGAAGCTATATTGAGCGACACTATGCCCGAAAAACAAAAGCCTCCGGATAAAAGGTTTCACAGGGACACACCCGAATTTAACCGGATAATCAGCCTGAGCGATGCAGTTTTTGCCATCGCCATGACGCTGCTGGTGCTCACCATTGACATCCCGGCTGTCCCGGCCGGGCAGCTTGCCGCAGAACTGGCAGGAATTGTTCCACAAATTATTGCGTTCCTGCTCAGCTTTGCACTGGTAGCTCATATCTGGTGGGAGCACCACAGTTTCATCAGGCAGCTTTCTGCCCTGGAACCGGTTCTGGTATTATTCAACCTGATATTGCTTTGCGGAGTAGCACTGGTTCCCTTTACTGCAAACCTGGTCGGAAATACACCGAACGCCCAGGCTGCAGTTTTACCCTTCATCGGGCAGTTTATCTTTTTATCCCTCTTGTACTGGCTTATGAGCATGCGGGCTTTTTCATGCAATTTATTTTCCAGCCCCATTCCAGAATCTTTGAGGTACAACATGCTTGCCGAGTTCTTAATGGGTATTGTAATTGTAATTATTGCTTTTGTGCTGGCGATATGGTGGCCGGTTGTCGGCCTGATCATTATAGGTGCAGGCATTGTACTGGGGCCACTGGCATCCCGCCTCAGCGAGGCGCAGAGATATAAACTGATAAATAAAGCCGTTGAAAGTGAACAAAAACCGGAGGAGTAACAGGAGCTTAGGCATTTATTGTATAATGCGGCTTTATACCAAATCTATTAAAGAGGTTAAGAATTTATGACCCAAAAGAGCTACTCATCCCCACCACCCATGACTATCGACCCCAAAAAGAACTATGCCGCCACCATTAAAACCGGTAAAGGCGATATCAGCATTGAGCTGTTTGCCGCCGATGCCCCCAAAACCGTCAACAACTTTGTTTTCCTGGCACGGGACGGTTTTTATGACAACACCTCTTTCCACCGCGTCATCCCCGGTTTCATGGCCCAGGGCGGAGATCCTACCGGCACCGGGCGCGGAGGGCCCGGTTACAAATTCGAAGATGAGTTTTGCCACCATACCCATACAGCCGGAGCACTTTCAATGGCAAATGCCGGCCCCAACACCAATGGCTCGCAATTCTTCATCACCTATGCACCGCAGCCGCACCTGGATAACCGGCACTCTGTCTTTGGTAAAATGACAAGCGATATGTCCATCCTGGAAAGCATCCAGAATGGGGACGTTATTGAAACCATAACTATAACCGAAAAGTAACTGCGCCTCTGTGCTTTCAGGGGGCTGTTAACCGGGCAGGTTTAAACCGGCAGGCAGCCCCGCTTAGCTTCAGCTTTGTTGCACACGTAATTATTTTTTGCTACAGTGGTAATTGGCTTTATTTAAAGGTAAACCTCAGGCTATACCAGCTTGAGGTTTATTATTTTACTGGATACCGGTACTGACAGGGTAAAAGATAAAGCAAGGGACAATGAGAAATTTTGAAAAAGGAGAGGGAAAGAAGATGAAGAGCAAGAAAACACGCGGGCTCATGGCAGCCATACTAATAACCGGCATGACACTCGGCACCACCCTGGGCTGCAGCGACCCTGCCGGGGATATGAACGGGGAGGAACCGGATGACGGCTTTGCAGAAGCCCGCCCCCAGCTGGAGCAGCAGTTAAGGCAGGAAAAGGAAAATGAAGTTATAATGGCCCACCTGGACGAACTGAGGCAGGAAGCCGATGTCGAAAAGGACATGGATGCAGTTGAAGGTGATGACCCGGATGCCACCATCGCCGTCGTTAACGGGGAGGAAATAAAAAAGCAGTCCTTTGAGGAATTTGAAAACCACGAGAGGCAAAACCTTGCCATGATGGGCATGGACCCGGACAGCCAGGAGGCAGACGAGATCATCGAAGACCTGCGCCCTGAAATACTGGAAAACCTGATTGCCAACACAGCCCTGGTGCAAAAAGTTGAAGCAGAAGGAATATCAGCAGATGAAGAAATGGTCGAGCAGGAGTACCAGCAGTATGTACAGCAGGCAGGCTCTGAAGAAGAGCTCGAGCAGCAGCTGGAAGGGTCCGGCTTTACCCTTGAAGAGCTGGAGGAAGCCATAATCGAGCAGCAGGCCATAAATACCTACGTAGCCGATTATGTAGATGAAAACCTGAGCGAGGATGACCTGGATTTCTCAGAAGAGGAATTAAGGGAACTCTATGACGAGATGATGGAACAGCAACAGGAGCAGCAACCACAGATGCCCCAGCAGCCAATGGAATAAAGGAAGCCGGATAATTTATTCTTCCGGCCACAGCATTCCGGACTGCGAACCTTCAGCAGGCAACTTCAGCGCCCTTGCCAGGTCCAGGGCATTCCGGGGCGCAAAAGCCTGATAGTGGTTGTTAAAATAGGCAAATACCGTTGAGGCTGCGGCACTGGCAGCCTCAACTTTTTGGGCCAGCTGGTTAATCTCTTCAGCCGAATAGAGGTACCTGTAGCGCGTTTCCACGTTGCCCTTCCACCACATAGCGGCATTCCTGCCATGAAAGCGAAGGTAGGAAATAGCGGAGGTTTGCGGTATTTCAGCCGCAACAGAAGAGCTGAACCTGGGCTCATCAGTAGCTACCCAGCTTGCACCTGCCTGCTTCAAAAGAGCAGCGGTGCCGGCGTCATCGCTCCAGGAGCGGTGGCGCAGTTCAACCGCCAGGCGATATTTAGCAAAGGTGTTTATTACCGCCTTTAAAATATCGCGCCCGTAGCCATCATTGGTAAAGCCCGGCGGAAACTGGGCCAGGAGCACTCCCAGCTTCCCCACCCGCCCCAGCGGCTCAATGCCACTCTCAAAAAGCTCGACATCCCGTGCCGAAATTGCCGCAACCTCACCGGTAGCGGCTTCATACATTTTAGGGTGGGTAAACTTCTGCCACAGTTTCACCCCGAATAAAAATCCTTCCGGAGTCACTTCAGCCCACTTCCTGGCCATTGCCGGGTCAGGCGGGCGGTAAAAAGAAGAGTTTATTTCCACAGTTTTAAAAAAGCGGCTGTAATAGGCCAGCTCATTCCTGGTTCCCGGCGGGTAAAAATGCCCCTTCCAGCTACCTTCGCCCCGGGGATAACTCCACCCCGAAGTACCAATGTAAATCTGTTCTGCCATCACCCAATTATAACCCAGCCCGCAGCCGGAGTTAAGCCCTTGACAAAATGAACATCTGTTCTATAGAATATATATTCTAATAAGCCCCGAAAACCGCAGGTGGAAACAATGCAAATGATGTGTGTCCTGATACCCCACTTCCCCCTGAAGTGCGAAAAGTTAAAAAACCCCGGCCTGGCAAAAGCAGCAGTAATAGCCAGGGAGGCCGGCTCAAAAAAACGCCTGATGGATTATTCCCCCCAGCTCCGGGGCCTGGAAGCCGGCATGGCGCTGGAACGGGCGCTTGGCCTCTACGGAGATGTAGAAGTACTAAATGCCGATCTTGCCGGATACCAGTCCGTGTTCAACACCATGCTTGACCATATGCAGTTAAAAAGCCCCCTGCTGGAAGGCCCCGAACCGGGGGTAATATACACAAGCATGAAAGGCATGGAGCTTATATACCCGGACGAAACCGGGTTCATAAAGGCACTGATGGAGGGTATACCGCTGGTTTTTGAGCCCCGTTTCGGCATTGCAGCGGGTAAATTCCCGGCAATGCTGGCAGCCGCAGCCGCAACGCCGGGCGGATGCAAAAGCCTTGCCTCAAACAACTGTGATTTTATCAGAAACACCCCCTGCTCCAGGCTGCCGGTTTCAGCCGGGGCAAAGGCCAGCCTGGCAGGCTTTGGCCTCAAAACACTGGGGCAAATTGCAGCCCTGCCCCGCCCGGCGCTCGAAGCCCAGTTCGGCCCGGAAGGCAAAAGAATATGGGAGCTCTCAAACGGGCAGGACAGCGAGCCATTGCACCCCCGCCCCGCCCGCCGGATCATCGAGGAAAGGCAGGAACTGGCAACGGTTACCGTTTCGCTGGATGTTTTACTGCTCTCATTCGAAGATATGTTAAAACGCGCCTTTGCAGAACTCACCCCCCGGGGAATGGGTATCTTATGTGCAGAAATCTGGACCCGTACTACCAGCTGCCAGTACTACCGGAAAGCGGTGCATTTCAAGCAACCCGCACCCGACACCAGAACCTGCCTGAGGCGCATAAAGCACGTTCTGGAATCCTGCCCCCAGCCCGGCCCGGTTGAAGAGGCGGGGGTAGTAATAACCGGCTCCACCTGCCTGGCCGGGCGGCAAAACAGCCTTCTGCCGGACATAAGAAGCCGGGACAACTTCTTAAACGAAATGCGCCAGATGGAATTCAAGATGGGCAGCCCCAAAGTATTTAAATTCAGGGAAGTCGAGCCATGGTCGAGGATACCGGAAAGGCGCCACGTACTGGCACCCTTAAACGGGTAAATGAACCGGAACCGCTTTCAATTATAGAAGGCGCCGGCGGATTGCCGGAGGCGCTTGAAAACAGGGGAAGGCGGCGCATTGCCGCCATCGAGGACAGCTGGCGCATTGACGATGAATGGTGGCGCAGCAGCCCTGTTTCGCGCATCTATTATGCCGTAACGCTTTCCACCGGGCAGAGGCTGGTAATCTACAAAGACCAGATTAAAAACTGCTGGTACCGCCAGGAGTACTAAACCATGAACTACGCCGAACTTCACTGCCACAGTTACTACTCGTTTCAGGACGGAGCCTCTTCACTGGAAGAGCTGATACTCACCGCCAGGGAGCTGGGATACTCGGCCCTGGCAGTTACCGACCATGACAACCTCTGTGGTGCCATGCACTTTTCGCGCCTGGCCGGTTCGCTTGATATGCATGCCATAACCGGTGCCGAAATCACCCTGGAAGGCGGCTGCCACCTGACCCTGCTGGTCAGGAACTCCGCCGGTTATGTCAACCTGTGCCGCCTGATTACCCTGGCCCACGCCGCCGGAGAACGAAATATGCCCCGCCTGGACCCCCGGCACCTGAAGGAACACGCCGGCGGCCTGATTGCCCTTTCCGGCTGCCCAGAAGGCGAGCTCGCCCGGCTGGCAGATGCAGGACAATATGGCCGGGCAAAGGCTTTAATTAAAAAATACCAGGAATGGTTCGGGGCAGACAATTACTGTATAGAAATCCAGCACAACCGGGTATTCGGCGATGGAGAACGAAACAGGAGGCTTCTTGAACTGGCAAGGGAAACCGGCGCCCGGCCAGCCGCCACCGGAAACGTCCACTACCATGCGCGCCATAGGCACCAGCTGCAGGACTGCCTGGCAAGCATCAGGCACAACAAAAGCCTGGAGGAAAGCCACCGGGAGCGCCGCCCCAACTCCGAATTCTATTTAAGAAAAAGGGAAGAGCTAGGCAGGCTTTTCAGAGATTGCCCCGGGGCCGTCAGCAACACGGCTGAAATAGCCGGGCGCTGCACCTTTAACCTGTCAAAAGAACTGAATTACACCTTCCCCTCCTACCCCTCTCCCCCGGGGTATACACCGGAAAGCTACCTTGAAAAGCTGTGCTATGAAGCAGCCGCCAGGCGCTACGGCTCCGTCACCCCGGCGGTGGAAGAAAGGCTCTCGCAGGAGCTTGAACTCATAAGCAGGTACCGCCTGGCCGGCTTTCTTCTTCTCTACCACGAGGTCATCAAGCTGGGCCGGGAGGCTATGCTGGAACAGGGCCTGGCCCGGGAAGATGAACCCATCGAAGAAAACCCTCCGGGCCGGGGGCGGGGTTCATCGGTGTCCCTTATGACAGGCTACCTGATAGGCCTTTCCCATATAGACCCGCTTAAATACAACCTTTCGCTGGAGCGCTTTCTGCCGGCAGATGTAATGACCAATGTGCCCGATATCGACCTCGACTTCCCGCGAACCATCCGCGAAAGCCTGATTCTAAAAACACACCGGAAATGGGGCTGGCAGCATGCAGCCCTGACCGCCACCATTGCCACCTACCAGATCAAAGGCGCAACCCGGGACCTGGGCAAAGCCCTGAGCCTGCCCCCGGAAGAAATTGACAGGTTATGTAAACAAGCCGACTACGGCAGTGCCAAAAACCTGAAGCAGCAGATGCAAAAATGCCCCCACTTCAAGCAAAAAATAACCGCGCCCGGCTGGCGGGACCTTATCCGCCTTTCAGGCGAGCTGGATGGCTTTCCCAAATACATGGGGCAGCACCCCGGCGGCATGATAATTTCTTCAAAGCCGCTGATAGACATGGTCCCCGTCCAGAGGGGCGCTATAGACGGGCGCTACATCTGCCAGTGGGATAAAGACAGCATAGATGACGCCGGATTTGTAAAGATAGACTTCCTGGCACTGGGTGCCCTCTCGCAACTGGAAACCACTGTAAAGCTGGTGCATGAGCGAACCGGTAAAAAACTGGACCTTTCACGCATCGACTTTGAAGACAGTGCCGTTTACGACATGCTCTGCAGGGGTGATGCCATCGGCATATTCCAGGTCGAATCGGCCGCTCAACTCCAGACCATCACCCGCTTAAAACCCCGCAACCTGCTGGATATGGCCCACGAAGTGGGTGCGGTGAGGCCGGGGGTGGGTGTTAACGGCGGCGTACAGGAATATCTTTTAAGAAGAAGCGGCAAAAAACCGGTAACCTATGACCACCCGCTGGAAAAGCGTTCCCTGGAGCGCACCCTGGGGGTGGTGCTTTTCCAGGACCAGCTGAACCAGCTGGCAACAGACATCGCCGGCTTCAGCCCATCCAGAGCCGACCTTTTGCGCCGCGCCTTTGGCAGAAAAAACAACACCGGGTTGATCAACCTCTACCGGGAAGAATTTATCCATGGCGCCGGGCAAAGGGGCATCGGCCAGGAGAAAGCAGAAAAAATCTTTAACAAGTTCAACGGCCTGTACATGTTCCCCGAATCCCACGCCTTTGCCTTCGGGGTAACAGCCTACCAGTCCGCCTGGCTCAAATGCCACTACCCGCTGGAGTTCTTCGCCGCCATCTTCAAGGAGCAGCCAATGGGTTTTTACAACCTCGAAACCCTTAAGGAAGATGCCGGGAGGCACGGCATAAGGGTGCTGAACCCGGACATCAACTCAAGCCATGCCCACTGCCATATAGAAAACAATGCCATACGCCTTGGTTTTTTAAACGTCTCCGGCCTGGGCCAGTCTTCAGCCCGGGCCATAGAAGCCGGCAGAAAAAGGCAGGGAAGCTTCACAAGCATTGGCGACTTTCTTACCCGCACCGGAATTCTGAAAGAGGTTGCCCTGAATCTGGCCGGGGCCGGCGCTTTCGACAGCTTTGAATCAAACCGCAGGCACTCAAGGTGGCAGATAGGCCTTATCTACCGGCCTTTAAACTCCCAGCTTCCCCTCCCCCTCCCGACCGATCAGGACATGGTGAAACTAAAACCGCCGGATGCCTGGGAGCGAATGCAGGAAGAATACTCCACCCTGAGCCTCCACCCAGCCGGGCACGTAATGGCCGGGTTGAGGCGCCATTTCCCGGCGCACTTAAGCACCAGCAAAGACATTGCCCGCATGGCAGACGGAGCCCGCCTTACCACTGCCGGCCTGGTAATCCGCAGGCAGAGGCCGCTGGGCAAAGTAGTATATATAACCCTCGAAGACGAGTTCGGCCACACCCCGCTTATGGTGTTTCCCAAAGTCTTCAAGCAAAACGAGGTCAAGTTCAAGGCCCCTTTCCTGGTGGTGAAAGGCACACTTTCCAGACGTGAAGGCACCTGCAACGTGGTGGTAAACCAGGTCAGGCCGTTTAATGCACTGGAAAAAGTCCCCGCTTCAAAAGACTGGGGGTAGGGGGTTATTCAACCATTCTTGCAAGCTCATCTTCACCACCAATCAAAAATATTTTTTCACCACCAACAACACTTTTCACGAAATGATGCTCTTCTTTTACCTTTTGCCTGAACTCAGTTACCGTATACACAACCGGGTTAATTTCCCGGCCAAGTTTTTGCTCTGCGCCTGAAACAAGAGAGGTCACTTGGCCGAAAGAAATATCACCTACAACTACAATGTCTATATCACTGGTTCTTGCTTCACTCCCACTGGCAATCGAGCCAAAAATAAAAGCAATGCTGATGTTATCCTGTACAGTTAAAAGAAAGCTCCTTATAACATCGGCAATACCAAAAGTTTTTGCAATAATGCTCTTTAACTCATTAAAAATGGGGCATTGGTGATTTGCCCGGTAATAGACCTGCCTTCCTTCCACTTCACGTATGATTATGCCGGCCTCAGTAAGGTTTTTTAACTCTCTCTGAACTGTGCCACGGCCTGTTTTTACAGTATCAAGAATTTGACTTGTATAAAAGGACCTGTCGGCATGTCCGAAAATAAGCGCAAGAACTCCCTGGCGTGTTTTGCCAAAAAGGACATCGCACAATGATTTTTTATCTAAAGTGTTACCCATTATGGGTATTATTTTACCCTTTTTGGGTAACAATAACAAGCATAATTACGGCCCCGGTTATTAATTTTTTTTAATTAACAAAAACCGGCCCGTTAATGTACGGGCGGCTTTACAAGACCGGGTGGTAATACTATACAATGAAATCCTGCACTGTTAAATAAATAAAGGGGGTTTTATATGGAAAAACCACAGCACCTGCTTCTGGTAGCTATCTGGCAGATATTCTGCGCGGTAATCGCTTTTTTAGGCATCCTCACATTAATACTTTTTATGGTCTTCATGTGGGTCGGAGTGCCAACTACAGATCCAGATATCCCTTCGGTTATATTCCTGCTTTTTGCCGGAACAGGGCTCTTTTTTGTACTGGTTTATTTTATCATTTCCCTGGTAGCGGGCATCGGTACGATCAAAGGAGCAAGCTGGGCGCGCAACCTCGGCATAGTTCAGGCGGTTTTGAATATCTTAAACGTTCCTGTTGGCACAATCATCGGTATACTTATAATTATGTACCTGGTAAGGCCGGAGGTTACACAATATTTCCAGGGTGGCGGCCATCCGGTTCAGAATCAGCCCTCCTGAACCAGCCGGCCCAATCACACACCCCCTTGCTCACCACTTAACATTAAAGCCCTGCTGTTAACCAGACGGCAGGGCTTTTTTACGCCCGCCAATTACACAGGGAACCTGTGCCCGGCCTGCTCCAGATACCCGGCAGATGACAGCCTCAAAAAGCCGGTTAAACATTTTCCAGTTTCTGGTGCTAACCAAACCGGCGCAAGAGCGTTTATATTTGCAGAAAATAAAAACGTAAATCTTTTGTAAGTTTTGCGAGGAGGAACTGAAATGGAAAGACCACAACACCTGCTTCTGGTAGCTATCTGGCAGATATTTTGCGCGGTAACCGCTTTTTTAGGCATCCTGACCATGCTCCTTGTGATATTGCCGGCATTTATCGGCATGGTCGGTTACGGCTTTGGTGTCTTCCCCAACGTAATCGTCCTGTTTGCCGGTACAGGGGCCATTTTTCTACTCGGATTTTTTATCATTTCCCTGGTGGCAGCCATAGGCACAGTTAAAGGTGCAAGCTGGGCGCGCAACCTCGGCATAGTCCAGGCCGGCATCAGCATCCTGAATGTACCGGTTGGCACCATTGCCGGCATTCTTATAATCATGTACCTGGTAAGGCCGGAGGTTACCGGCTATTTTTACACCGGCAACGGCAAAGGTCAACCGGCTTTAAACCCGGCAGCTGCAGCCTGACCCGAACAAACACCCACTGAATAATCTGGCCCCGCCGTTAACCACCCGGCGGGGCCAGATGCATTTAGCAAAACTTTTACACCCACCAGTGCGTCGAGCAAGCTGTGAAATGCCGCCCATGCCACCGGTAGAAAACACAAAAGCCATGAGCCAGGCAGTTGCAGATTACGGCAAGTATTAGTTTACACACCCTGTGCACCCGGTGCATGGCCGCCGCCTGCTTCTATGTACCGGGTGCAAAAACGCCGGCCCCGGCCTGCCTGAAACCCGCAGCAAACGCTAAGCAGCAGCTTTCTTCTTCCTGCCACCCCGGCCCGAAGTAGCCTTTTTCATCAATTTTCTGAAATTACGCTTCCGGCCGCAAGATTTGCATGTGCCAACTTCGTCTGAATCAATCAGCCAGTAATGGGTACACTGGTCTTTTGTTATTACAGTGAGTGTCTCCAGGGTTCGAACAAGTTTGAAATTCCCGTACTCGCTTGTGGCCTCCTTAACGGCTTTAGCAGCACCCAGCATGTCAGACCTGAATACGGCCACCTTTGCACCCGTAGAAAGAGAGCCATACCATGAAGATAATATTTCTGAAACACTATCATAGTCAGAAATACTGTTTATCAGTAAAAAGCCGATTTTGCTTCCATTCTTCCATTTCCTGTGAATATGCTCGGTATCATTCAGGAAATAGTTTTTCAAGTTTTTCAAACCGGTTGCTTCGGTGGTTAAAGAAAACGCCCCGCCACCGGAGCTTGAAGGCTTTTCAGCACCACCCGCCTCGCCTTCAGCCGTAAGTTCTTTATCTTTAACCCCACCGGAATAACCGGGGGTTTTGTAAACAGGTTCGTCACTGGCACCGTTTATACCGGCTATTTCAATTATAAGCTCTTCGCCTTCAATGTTGTTTGCCAGGTCTTTTATCAGGCTGAATTCAGCCTGTGACATAGCCGTTGTTTCCATTTCCGGGCTGGTTACATCTTCTTTCTTCCTATTCTTTTTCAACTGCATCGCCCCCTTCAACTCTCTTATTATTCTCCCGCATGGCAAAAGGCAACTTTTCAATTCCACCGCTGCACCAACCCGCGGCATTAATGCACCTGCTGCCTGACAAGCTGCGCGGTTGCCCTTAATGCTACTTTGTTTTGCGGCCGGCGGTTTTTTGCTTCTTCTTTTTTCCAGCTTTATCTTCTGCCCTGTATTCTGCTTTATATTCCTGCTTCAGCCTTCTTTTATCTTCTTTTCTGCTCAAAGCCTTCCCTCCAAATAAATAATTATTACGCCTGATACACCGGGTAATATCAGGTGGCTATGATGAAATCCATGTAAATAAAAAATATGGTGGAAATGGGGGGTGGGGCAAGCTGTTATTCTGGCTATGCGGGGCAGAGGTCCTTTAGAAGTTACCTCGCATAGCCTTCTGAAGGCTTTTGGACAACCATAGAACAAAGGGGTTTGTTTAATTCAGGCACATCAAAACCTCTGCAATAATATAAAAAAGCATATTTTTAAGAAATTACGAGAAAATAAAAGATTTTCTTAATATAATATTACGGAACTGCTTTCAGTAGTATTCTACCATTCTTATAAATTCTTAGCAATTTATAAAAGCAATGCCTCCGGGCATTTACAGGGGTTTATATAAACTAATGCCGGCCACAGCGGGCAAAGCTTAGAATTACAGGGCAATCCAGCCCGTTTCAGCTTCAGCCGCCAGAAGCTGCGCCCGGGTTAAAAGCGGTGCATGGTATAAGGTGAGCAGGGTATTTGAGGGTTACGAGGGGTATAAAATATTTATTTCGCGGCTCTAACCTTTCATTTTGTGCCTGAAAAGTGCAATGCCAAGCATAAAAGCACCGGCCGCCCAGGCTGTAATGAAAATAATCGAGCTTGAAACTGCACCAAAATCAGCCCCGCGGATGATGATCATGCGTGAAGCAGAAACAGCATGAGAAAACGGAAAGATATCCCCCAGCACCTGAATGAAGTCCGGCATTATCTCCTGCGGGAACCAGACTCCAGAAAGCACCGCCAGGGGCATGGCAATCAGCCAGCACAAAGGCTCTGCCTGATTTTCTGATTTACTAAGCGCGGCAACCACCATGCCGATGCCTATCGAGCAAAGCCCGGCAACGAAATAAACAAGAAATGCCAGGAAAATATTGCCCACTATGTTCATGCCGAAGGCCACGCCCAGCATAATAAATATTATTATCTGAACAATGGCAATAACCACCAGCGCCAGAGAGTATCCGCTGATAAACTCCCATGGACGGGTGGGTGTAGTAAGAAGCCGTGACATATAACCTGCTTCTTTGTCTTTGACCATCAGGCGCGCAGAAGTGGGAACCAGAATCAGCAAGCCGAAAATTATAATTCCGGGGGCGACGAAATCCATCTGGGTGACCTCGGCTTCCACACTGAGGTGGCTGGTGTTTATGGTAACCGGAATATGCACCTCGGCAAACTCTCTCACCGCCGCATCTATGGTTGAATAAATTTGAGATGAAACAGACACATCACTTTCATCGTAGGTCAGGTTTAAAACTATATCCGGGCTCTGGTTCTGGTAGCTTTTTAATACTTCACCGCCAAAGCCTTCGGGTATGTTTACAAAAGCCCTGATATTGCCGTTTTTGAGCTTTTCAGCGGCACTCTCGGCATCTTCGAAGGTGGATACATTTAAGGAAGGAACCTCGGCCAGCACTTCGTTAACAAAGCGGCCCGAAAGCTCGGTTTCATCCCGGTCCAGAACTCCGACATTATACACAGGGGAAGAAGTACCCCCTACAGCAAAACCGAAAAGCAGCATGAAGAGCAAGGGAAAAGCCAGCAAGAAGGCCAGAGCCAGGGGATCCCGGTAGATCTCCTTAAAATTGCGCGCTGCAAGCGTTAAGAACTTCACGCCACGAGTTCCTTTCCGGTAATTTTTAAATATGCTTCTTCCAGGCTGGGTTCTTTGAAGTATGCAGAGCGGATTATTGCACCGGTGGAATGAACAAAGTCCGTAATCTCTTTGAAGTCCAGGTCCTTGCCGGCCACAGACACCTGCCCGCCGTTGACCTTCACTTCGGGGTAGCGCCCTTTTATGGCGTCCAGGCTGGCAACAGTAAGGTTCCAGGCGTTTATTACCACCGTCTGCCGGTCTACCACTTCCGCCTTCAATTCCATGGCGGTTCCAAGAGCGGCGATCTTTCCGGCATCGATTATACCGATGCGGTCTGCAAGGTAATCCGCCTCCTCCATGTAATGGGTGGTAAGAAGAATGGTTTTTTCACCTTTCAGGTTGCCTATATAATCCCAAAGAGCGCGCCTGGCTTGCGGGTCAAGCCCCAGGGTGGGCTCATCCAAAAACACCACTGCCGGATCAGATATCAGGCTCATGGCAATACTCAGGCGCCTTTTCATGCCGCCGGAAAACCTGCGCACCTGGTCTTTGGCTCTTTCCTGAAGGCCCATTACTTCAACCAGGTCTGCCGAATACTTCCTGGCTTTTTTGGCCTCCATGTTATTCAGCCTGGCCATGAGTTCAAGGTTTTCAAGCGGGCTCAGATGTTCAGACAGCGTGGTGTCCTGGGGGGATATACCTATCAACGCTTTAACCGAATGGGCCTCACGGTTTATGTCAAGCCCCATCACGTTGGCAGTGCCGCGGGTCGGTTTCAGCAGGCAGCACAGCATGTTTATGGTGGTGGTTTTTCCACTGCCGTTGGGGCCCAGCAGAGCAAAAAGCTCGCCCTGCTTGATATCAATGTTTAAACAGTCAACCGCTATTAACGAGCCGAAGCTGCGGCCGAGATCAAAGGTTTGAACGGCCAGGCTTTTGTCTGCTTCACGGCTTGACCTGTGTTCGGGCACTTTGCGCCTCCGCTCAAATAAATAATTACTGCGGGGATTTTACCACAATTCCCTGCCGGCCGGCATCTTTGCGTCCAAACCACCTCCGCTTCTTTAAGCCCCTAACTATCCGCTTTTCGAATTTGATTTTCAGTGCCTCTATTTGTGAAAGCCGGTTAGCGGAATGAAAGAATACAGGCTATTTTGCCTTAAGTGATAATTCCATATCCAGAGCTTCAGAAACTTTGAGCAGGGCGCCCAACGTTACGCCACCATTACCGCTTGAGCCTGCATATAACTGGCTGCTTTAAACCCGTTATGCAGGAGGGTTCACGCTGGCTTATGTTTAACTCGTTTCTGCGGGCAATAACAGCAGCAATCACAGCTATCATGTGTTAGTATAAAGATACAAATGACACAGTAAATAATTGAGATAACAGGAAATTATAATTTGGTAAACATACCAGAAATCTTCAAAAAGGTTTTTAAGACAATATGAAAAATAAACAGCAAAATAAGCTGGCTTTAGAAAAAAGCCCATACCTGCTTCAGCATGCCAGTAATCCGGTTAATTGGTATCCATGGGGCAAAGAGGCTTTTGATAGAGCTTTGGCAGAGGATAAACCGGTGTTTTTATCCATAGGTTACTCAACCTGCCACTGGTGCCATGTGATGGCGCACGAATCCTTTGAAGATCCTGAAGTTGCCCGGTTGATGAATGAAGCCTTTGTTTCCGTAAAAGTTGACCGGGAGGAAAGGCCGGATATTGATCACTTGTATATGACTGTCTGTCAAATGATGACAGGATCAGCAGGATGGCCTTTAACCATAATAATGGCTCCGGATAAGCGTCCGTTTTATGCAGCTACCTATCTTCCCAAACAATCCCGATTCGGCAGACCCGGCATGCTGGAACTTGTACCATATATTAAAAAAATATGGCATGACAGGAAGTCAGAAGTGCTGGGTATAGCAGCCAATATTGAAACAGAACTAAAAAAGAATTTTACTCAAACTTCCCGTAATGAACTGGATAAAACAACCCTCAAACGGGCTTACCAGCAATTGATTGGCGTGTTTGACGAAGAGCATGGAGGTTTCGGCAATGCACCCAAATTTCCTACGCCGCATACTCTTTCTTTTCTTTTGCGCTATTCCAGAAGAAATAACGAACCCAAAGCCCTGCAGATGGTTGAGAAGACTTTGAATTCAATGCGCTCAGGGGGCATATATGATCACGTCGGCTTTGGATTCCATCGTTACTCAACAGATCCCTATTGGCTGCTGCCTCACTTTGAGAAAATGCTATACGACCAGGCACTACTTGTTACCGCCTGCATTGAAGCATACCAGGTCACCAGAAATGAGGAGTATGCAGACACTACCCATGAAGTTCTTGAATACGTGCTAAGGGACATGGTTTCTCCTCAGGGCGGCTTTTATTCTGCCGAGGATGCTGACAGCGAGGGTGAAGAAGGTAAATTCTACTTATGGACTTTTGATGAATTGCGCAAAATTCTTTCGGAAGAAGAGATGGATTTAGCCGTAAAGCATTTTAATATTGAGGAAAAAGGCAACTACATTGATCCAATTACGCAGCGTAAAAGCGGGCACAACATACTATACACGAGGCAATTGCCCGGAAAGACTAATAAAAGGCTAGATACTATCAAACAAAAGCTGTTTAACAAACGCCTAAAACGTATTCATCCTCTCAAAGATGACAAGATCCTGGCAGACTGGAACGGGGCCATGGTCGCTGCATTGGCCAGGGCAGGCGCCGTTCTACATGAAAAAAGATACACCGAAGCTGCAGAAGGCGCCATAAATTTTATTTTCAGATTTATGCGGGACCAAAATGGTCGGCTACGGCATAGCTACAGGGGAGGGAAAGCTGGGCAGCAAGATTTCATCGACGATTATGCTTTTTTAATCTGGGGACTTCTTGAACTCTACGAGGCCACTTTTAATGTGGACTACCTTAAAAAAGCCCTTCAACTTAACGATACTACGTTTAAATACTTTTGGGATGAAGAAAACGGCGGCTTTTTCTTTACCGCCTCAGATAGCGAAATGATGATAAGCCGCCAGAAGGAAAGTTATGATGGTGCCATGCCTTCCGGTAACTCCGTATCCATGCTTAACTTACTTCGGTTGGGCCGTATAACGTTTAACTCCGATTTAGAGAAAAAAGCTGCTACCATAGGGCGGGTTTTTTCCTCTAATATAACTCAATCGCCAGCTGCCTACACGCAACTGTTGATAGCCCTGGACTTTGCATTAGGTCCGACCTATGAAGTGGTTATAGCCGCAGACTCTGAGTCTAGATCCACCAAAGCAGCTCTTTCAAAACTTCAGTCAGCATTTATTCCGAATAAAGTCATTATTTTAAGACCAACAGAGGTTGAATATCCTGATATAGCTAAAATATCCCCTGTAAACGCATATAAAGCATCCGAGGATGGCCGTGCAAACATTTTTGTCTGCACAGATTATCATTGCCAGGCACCCACTACTAACATAAATCATGCTTTAAAAAACATGGGTGTAAATGATCTGACTGCGCTTTAAACATGGGAAGATGTTTTAAACTGGAAACGGGGTTTTAAAATTTAATAAAATCAAATCTAATTCGTACTGTGATATAATCCGACGACAAGCTTTTATTTTACTATTCACTTACCCCTGTTTAACCCCTGAAAACTAAATAACAATGATTTTCAAAAATAACCAAGTTTTAGCTAGTAAGATTTGCAATGAGAGGAGATGATAATAGTGAAGAGTTTTAAAACTATCAAAGTATTAACCGCACTTTTTTCTTTGATTTTTATAACATCCTCTTTACCTGTTTCAGCCAATGGAGCTGAAGTATTTCCTCCAAGCCCAATATCTCTTCAACAAGGTTTGCAGGATGCTTCATTACTTCCAACTTTCCAATGGGAAGCACCAACAGAGGGAAGTGAACCAGTCAGCTACGACTTTCAGTTAAGTGTTGATCCAGGATTTGGTTCTTTCATTGTTGATACCGATGTTACAACCACCGAGTACACATACGAGGGCGAAAAGTTGGCTTATGACACCAACCACTACTGGAGAGTAAGGTCGGTTGCTTCCAGTGGTACCAAGAGTAACTGGACCACCGTCCAGAACTTCCACACCATGGCAGAGCCGGTTGAATACCCCGAGCCCAACCCCACCCAACTTATAATAGACCCGGATGACGGTTATGTTGGT
>PUOQ01000107.1 GCA_003552785.1 Dehalococcoidia bacterium | reverse complement strand
TGCCACCTCAAATGCAATTGGTACTCCACCCCGCGGGATTCCTAAAACAATGGTGTCTTCATGTTTATAGTTTTCCAAAATGCTGGCAAGCAACCCTCCGGCATCAATTCTATCCCGGAAGCAAGCTGCTTCTTTATTATAGTTCAATCCTTCAAAACCTCTATTTTAATTAAGTTACACCCTTCTATAACTGCCATACTGCTTGAAAGTCCAGTGCGAGCTGCGACGATCGGCAGCATATTGACAGGAATTCTTTAGTCTAACGAAACAATTGAAGCACTGCAAATATGTGATAAAATGTGAAAACCGTAAGTGAAAGAAGTTTTAGTTACTTTAAACTAAAAAATAAGGCCCCTGCGTTTCCTTGATGCAGAGGCCTGATTTTTGGCCAAATTATTAAGCACTACCAGTTAAATAGGTTGACGCAATGCTATGTTAAAAATTTAAGCATATTCTATGATTCGAACATTGATCATATTTTCGCGCCCCCATACCCCTACGGTAATATTAAAGTTATGGCCATGTAAAGAACCGGTTATATTTATCCGCTCTCCGTGGTGAGCTTCGGATGTTGCTTCTTCGTAGCCCTCAGCATCTTTGAGCAGTTCGCGATAAAATTCCAGGGCGCCCGTTTTGGTTCCTGTGTGCGCAAACATTTTGTCAGCAAATATCTGGCCGCTGGGAGGATTACTGTGTACACTATAATATTCTGACCACATCGTATCAAATTCATACAGAGGAAACACTTCTACCGGAAAGTCTGCTAAAAACGGATTGCTTGTTACAGGCCAATCAGTAAAAAAGGGGTTTTCGGTTGCAGGCGGAGTATTGGGCAGCGAAACCGCAAGGTATACATTGTAATCACGGCTAAAATCACTCCACCGTGCCGATACTCCGTAGCCACCAATGACTCCCCTGGCATCGTAATAACCACCGGGTTCAGTGGGTTCATCCAGCAGTGAATTATAGTATTCTGCTACTTCCTCCTGCTCCTTATCAGTAACATAGACCAAATAAAAAGTGTTGCTATATTCACCCCAGGCGTTATATGCAGGAGTTTGTATAACAAGCGCACAACTGTCAACGGCCAGGCTGCCATACAGCGGCCAGATATCTTCCGGATAACCATCCAGCAAATAACCATGGTACCGCTGTTTATAAGGGTCTTGCTCGGTCGTAGGGGGTACAGGCGTGCCTGTTGGCTCAACTTCCCCCTTTGCCGTGGTAGTCGGTGGCGGTGTCGTTTCTTCAGGTGGATCGGAAATAGTGGTATCAGGTGGAGGCTCGGTTACTGTTGCCTTGGGTGTTTGCGTTTTCGTGGCAGGAGGGTCAGTTTTGGTTGGCTCTGACTCAGTGGTAGTAACGGGAGGTTGAGTATCAACAGGAGGAGACGTGGTTGTATCTGTTACAGTAGTTCCAGGCTGGGAAGTGGTTGCCGGCGGGGTATCGGCCGGGCTGCCATTCTCGTCAGTTTCTGCCTTGCAGGAGCCTGCTCCAACCGCCAGAATAAGTAGGGCTGCCAGAACAAACAGGGTAAAGCGCCTATGAAATCCAGACATTTTTCACCTCAGATATAGAATATTTTTTGCCTGCTTTTGATATCCAGCCTTTAGTAATTGCCTAATTTGTTATGCCGGTAAAATAAAAACAGGTTATTATAGCAAAAACTCACTTTAACAGTGAATATTATGCTTTTTCATGCACCGCATATAATTATTCCCGGCTTTTCTGATAAAATGTTAAAAATTTATTTTATTATTACCGGGCAAGCAGGTGACTATTGAATAAACCGCGGC
The DNA here is from genome assembly GCA_003552785.1 of Dehalococcoidia bacterium. Classification (GTDB taxonomy): domain Bacteria; phylum Chloroflexota; class Dehalococcoidia; order Dehalococcoidales; family CSSed11-197; genus CSSed11-197. The sequence goes on along the minus strand of PUOQ01000107.1, from coordinate 2,828 downwards.
TGGACCCTATCAACCTGAATAAATACCATATAGTAATACTGGTTATTTTTTTCCTTTCGGGGGCATGCAGCCTTATATATGAAGTCGCCTGGATGCGAATGCTGACCCTGGTATTCGGAGTAACTGCAGTCGCCACCAGCATCGTACTGGCATCTTTTATGGGCGGCCTGGCACTTGGAAGCTACTACTTTGGCCGTTTTGTCGATACCAGGAAACGCCCTCTTAGAATATACGGCCTGCTTGAAATGGGCGTTGGGTTATTTGCAATATGCATGCCTTTTATCCTTTCCGGCCTGGATAATGTATATGTCTTTTTATACCGCCAGTTCGATGCAAGTCTTCCACTTATAAACATAATTAGGTTTTTGATTTCATTTTCCGTCCTGCTTATTCCGGCAGCCTTGATGGGCGGAACTCTTCCCATTATCACCCGCTTTGTAGTCCAGAAATGGAAGCATTTAGGCTCCAGTGTCGGCCGGCTCTATTTTATAAACACCCTGGGAGCCGCTGCCGGCACCGTGCTGGCCGGTTTTTTGCTGATACTTGTCCTGGGAGTAAGAGAGGCTACTTACCTTGCTGCAGGCATCAACCTGCTGATTGCTTTCGTAGCCCTTGGACTTGACTACAAGCTGGCAGGTAAAAAATCAGAAACCGCCCATTCTAAACCTGCAGCCGAAAAGATGCCCGCACTGGAAGAAACTGCAAAAGAAGTACCTCCTGTTTACTCGAGGGGTAAGGCCAAGCTGGCTCTTATTATATTCGGGGTTGCCGGTTTTTGCTCTCTGGCACTCGAAGTTTTGTGGACGCGGGCTCTGGTATTCATTCTGGACAATACCACCCATGCTTTTTCCACCATGCTGGCAGCGTTCTTGCTGGGCATTGCTCTTGGCAGCCTTATCATGTCGCGTTTTACCGACAGAATTAAAAGCCCCTTCTTATGGCTCGGGGGCATTCTTTTCGGCATCGGTATAAGTGCTGTTATTTCTGTTCCGGTTTTTATCAACCTGGGGGCTGAAATAGGAGGCAATGGCTTTTATCAGGCCGAAGCTTACTGGCAATGGGCGGCTTTGAGGTTTTTGCGCTCTTTCCTGGTTATGCTGGTTCCGACTCTGCTGATGGGCATGGCTTTTCCGCTGGTTGCCAAAATTTATGCTCAAAGCCCCAGGATAATAGGTAAATCCATAGGCAACGTATATGCCATAAATACCCTGGGCGGCGTTCTGGGTTCGCTTGCTGCCGGGTTTATCCTTATACCGCAAATAGGGGTTTACTACAGTGTGGTGGCAATGTCGGCAGCGTATGCGGGACTTGGACTGGTGCTGCTGGCAGTTGACACAGTACGAGTCCGGAAACAGCAGATAATTCGAGTTGCTGCACCAGCGCTTGCCTTCATTCTGGTGGCGACACTGGTAATGAGCCCGGGCCGGTTAATGTTTGCATCCCACATCGAGCGAGAGGAAACTCAAGCTGTTTTGTATTACGATGAAGGCATTGGCTCTACGGTCAAGGTATACGCCAACGCCTTTGGTTACAAGTATTTGAGCATAGATGGCTTTCCGGTGGCTTCCACCACCCCCCGCCACCGTGACATCCAAAAAGCCCTGGGGCACTTCCCGCTTCTGTTAAGCCCGGTGGAAAACCCCAAAGTAAGCATCATCGGCCTGGGAGCCGGTTCGACATCCTGGTCTGTTACCCGTCACAACATCGAAAGGCTGGATACAGTTGAACTCGTGCCCTCGGTTGTTGAGGCTTCAAAGTTGATTCCTGAGCTTTCCCGTGAACTTTTCAGCCAGCCGGATTTCAACCTTATAATGGCCGACGGGCGCAACTACCTTATGGTAACTGAAGAAAAATACGATGTTATTTCAGTAGACGCCACTTCGCCCAAAGGAGCCGGCAACGGCAACCTTTATTCGGTTGATTTTTACCAGTCCTGCCGGGACAGGCTTACCGATGAAGGCTTGATCGTGCAATGGCTGCCTTTCCACCTGCTTTCTGAAGAAGAAATAGGCATCACCATTAATTCATTTACACAGGTTTTCCCCGAAGCCACTCTGTGGTTTTCACCTTTCAGAAATTACTTCCTGCTTATAGGTTCAGTCAACGATTTTAAAATTGACTTTGAGCAGGTTAAAAGCAAAATGGAGCCAGATATTATCCGGAATGAACTGGAGCCAATTTTCATTCGGGATATCTACGATTTCCTTGCCTGTTTTGTCATGGGGGAAGAGACCCTTGAAAAATACGCCGGGCAAACACCACTTAATACGGACAACAACCCCATTTTGGAATATGCGCCATCGCTGGCCTACTTTCATCCGGTTGATTTTACCCGGGAGAATATATTAAGGGTAGCACCTATGAGGCAAACAGTTACCCCCTACCTTGAAAACTTGGGAGATAATGAAGAGGAGATTCTTGAAAAACTAAACACCCGTTTTAACCAAACACCGGTGGAACGGTACTGGCCTTTGTTCTTTGAATAATAAAGGCCCCCGGGTTTAATTTTTCATCGTTTACAGCAAGGCTGGCTCAAGCTTGCTACCGCCAGCTTTGCAATAGTAGAATAAGAAACTATCCCTTACAAGAGGTAAAAATACCAATGAAAACCGGAACGTGGAAAGATAAAACAGGCCTTGCCCGGTCACTAAAAGGCGGGGTCATTATGGACGTGGTCAATCCGGAGCAGGCCAAGATAGCCGAGGCGTCCGGTGCCTGTGCCGTCATGGCGCTGGAGAGGGTGCCTTCGGATATCCGTGCCGATGGAGGTGTTGCCCGGATGGCAGACCTTTCGGTGGTAGAAGCCATCATGAAATCAGTTACCATAC
>PUOQ01000006.1 GCA_003552785.1 Dehalococcoidia bacterium | reverse complement strand
GGGGAAGCAGTCTTCTTTCCTTGATTAAAGGGTTTATTTCTGCACGCAACCTTATTAATAAATGATTGGGAGGATGAATTGAACGAAAACAACTACGAAAAACCGATTGATGAAGAAGAATATAAACGGATCAAAAAACGCAAGAGATGTTTCCAACGAGTGATATCAGGCCTTGAAAGGGGTGGTGAGGTTAGGATGATAACCTTGACCTCATCAAATGATGCTCCAGACGATATACAGCGTTCCTGGCGGTGTCTGTACATGAGGCTAAAACGCCGGGATTTGATAGATGGCTACATCAAAATACCTGAAAAGACAAAAGACGGAAAGCATCATTTGCATATTCTCTATCGAGGCAGGTACATTCCTCATGAATTTCTCTCTAGAATGTGGGATGAGATTCACAAATCAAGAATTGTCGATATCAGGGTGGTCAAGCTCAAAAACAGCAAAGCCTCCATTGCCAACTATGTAGCCAAGTATATGTCGAAAGAATCAGCTGGACGGTATTCCTGGTCTTGGGGTTGGGTGTGGAGAGGATTTTGTAAACACTGGGAGATATACAAGAAGTGGTGGTGGAGAAACGTCTATGTTGAAGGCAAGAATGACTTTTCAAATTGCCTGACAGGTTGGAAGTTCTGGTTAAAAGGAGTATACCAGTTTGATGTAGATGCTATGAAGGCCGATAAACCTCCTGTGTTAGTGCTGACAATTCGTGCAATTTGACGGTGTTTCCAATTTTCACCCTGACAATAAATCAACCCCTTCACTTACCGAGCCAAATCCCAGGATGCTGCCGACCGGTCATAGGCGCTCCTTGACCGGTCAAGGCATTCTGACATAATCCTTTAAATGTGAAGGGGTTGATGGTTAATTCGAATAGTAATCAATCAATGCGAATGTCAAATTCGAGAAATTTTCTGGGTAGTGCGTCGTCTAAATGGTAAATATCATCATCGTATAATTCGATTAAGTTATAATTATTCTGTTTGTAGATTTCAACTTTTCTCTCTCTCCTGACTTTATAAGAATCATTATCTAGTCCCCAGTATTCAATATAAACATTTCCATCTGGAAGATAAAAATCGCAATAGGCTTCAGCGATAGGGAGTTTTCTTTCATATGCGTGAGCTATCCTGAATTGGTAAAGCCAATTATCAATTATTGCTTCAGCTTTAGATCTGACTATATGCCCGTCTATCGTTCTAATTTGGGCGTTAGATTTATTCCTGAAATTTGTTTCTGCATTGCTGGTTTGCGATTCAGGTTGAAATTCAACTGTACTTTCGCCTTTTGCCTCACTAATTGTTTTGACCAGTATAGGCTCAGATAATATAGATCTGTTCCAGCGGACGAAAGGCGCACCTGATGTTTTGTGTTTTTCTTGAACTCCACCAAATTTTTTACCGATATCAGTTACGATCCAACCTTTTACCGGTCCTCTTTTAATAAAACCAAGTTCATATAATATCGAGTTAATGCGGTTACGAGAAAGCTTAAATTCATTGCCAATTTTAGTGGCGTTAATTAAGTTTTGGTTTGAATTTGTATCTTCATCGTCGAGGTAATCGATAATAGAAGGAGGCCACACAATGTATCTACCATAAACGTTGGTTGTATATACGCCACCTTTTTTCAAGCCTTCAGGTGTTAAACACCAGGTATTGTCTTTTCGTTGAATTAAATTTAGTGCTTGTAAACGTTGAAACATTTCGCGGGTGTCTGTTGAAAGCGATTGAGCTAGGTTGGTGGTAGATAAAAACTTTTCTTCCTTTTTTCGCATTGTAAGCTCCTGTATATTGTATGCTTCTGCATAAATGACCAATAAATGTTTTTCTGACTTTAGTATAAGCTTTATTTAAATCTAAGCCGATGATATAGGCGATAGTATATAATGTCAACCCCTAAGATCAGTGTTCGGGATAAATATTGTATCCTTAGAAGTAAATTCGTGTATTATTTCTCTGGGTAAACGAATGCGCTGAGGAGGGTGATTAAATTATTCATAAAAATAACAGCGATCAGGAAATTCGCTAACATTTTGCTAACGGATAGAGCAACCCGGGTAATAATTTGATAGCCCGTCACGAATAAAATGATGAATTGGTTTTGGCAAGGAAATACAAAAACAAACGTAATAACCCGGAAAATATTCTCTGGGTGACAATTCGTAAACCGTCGGTCAAGAGTTCGAATCTCTTCGCTGGCTCCATTTTTTAAAGCTAAAAAGCCCTGAAAGTAATAAATACTTCCGGGGCTTTTTTCAATTTTGCTAACGGATTGCTTATATAGGTAAAAGTGCTATAATTGTATATGCGCATATAGTAATGAGATTGAGTAAAACATCTGCCACTTAGAATTAATTTGTTAAAACAAAAGTCTGGTTTTTTAAAAAACCACGGTGGTGTTACAGGTCTAAAGAAAAAAATAAGGAGGAAACCTTAATGGTAGAAAGTATTAACGGAAAGAGAGTCGAAATAGATTACCTGTACCTTGATTTAAGTGTCTGTGAGCCATGCCAGAGTACAGAAGCCGTACTGGATCAGGCAGTCTCAGAAATTAAACCTGTCCTTGAGGAGTATGGATTTGAGGTATCGGTCAATAAGATTCATGTTCAAAGTGAAGAACAGGCCCGTTTCTTGAAGTTTGTTACTTCTCCCACTATTCGGGTCAACGGCCAGGATATACAACCTGAAATCCTCGAGAAGCCCTGCGAGTGTTGTTCTGAACTTGTCAACAGCAAAAATGTCGATTGCCGGGTATGGGTATATAAAGGAAAGGAATACTGGGCTCCACCCAAAGCCATGATTGTCGACTCTATCCTCAGGCTGGCTTACTCAGGGGCAGGGGAGCAATTGCAAGATGTCTATTACCCGGATGTTCCGGATAATATAAAACTCTTTTTTGCCGGCAAGAAGGCTTCCAGTTCTGGCAATTCGTGTGGTTGTTCCCCCAATTCAACCAGCTGTTGTCCCCCTTCAAGCTCCTGATACTGGTTGCCGGTTTCGCGGGCTTGAGTTTAATTAGCTATTTAGAATGTTTGGTAACAATAGCCGGGAAGGGCTCTGTTTATTTATATACATCAAAGCAAACAATTTGATCAAAGTCCTTTCTCGGACGGGGCCCCGGTTCCTCGGCCGGATAACCCAGCGGCGTTATGGCTACCACCCGGATACCATCTGGAACCTTTAATATTTCTTTTACCCTTGCTTCATCGAAGGCTCCAATCCAGCATGTTCCAAGGCCCAGCTCTGCAGCCTGTAAAAGCATAAACGATACCGCTATAGAAATATCTACTGTATACCTGGGCTGGCCGCACCTCATTACGGATTGGGATTCAGTGGCACAGGCGGCGATAACAACCGGGGCTTGAGCAATGAAATACTGCCTGCTGGCTGCTTCGGCAAGCTTTTCCCTTAAAAGTTTGTCTTTGACAGCAATAAATTTCCATTCCTGCCGGTTGTTGGCCGAGGGTGCCAGCCTTGCTGCTTCGAGAACCCTGTTGAGCTTTGAGTCCTCCAGTTCTATTTCCCGGTAGCTTCTTATACTTCTTCTTTGCTTTATGACCTGCGAAATATCCATGTTGGCTGGTGACCCCTCCTTTTGCTCATAAAATGAATATGTATACTCTCATTATAAGGATTCCCGCGCCAGTTGTGTCAAGATAGCGCCGGCGCTATCTTGACATGTGTTACTAAAGTGCGATATTATATAAGCATATTAGCAAAAACTAATTCATATTATGGGTATTGAAGGGCAAATAACTGACGATTTAGACAGGCAGGCCGCTGTTTTTGATGCTTTGTCCGACCCCACTCGTTTAAGGCTGGTCAAGCTACTTAAAAAACAGCAGAACCCTGGCGCTTTATGCGTCAACGCCCTTGCCGGACTTCTGGGTATCAGCCAGTCGGCAGTTTCACAGCACATGCGTGTTCTTAAAGCAGCAGGCCTGGTAAAAGGAGAGAGGCGGGGCTATCATATCCATTACTTTTTAAACGGGGACATGCTGGAAGAAGTATGCAATCTTCTCAAGCAGGTTCTTATGGCGGAAGAACAGGCCGGCAGTGAGTCGTGCCTCAAATACTGTACAGAAGGGAGGAAATAGTAATGAGTCATCATTCTGATTGCGGGTGCAAAAATCACCACGGGCATCATCACGGGCGCCACCATGGCGGGCATAAACATTGCGGATGTTTTTGTAAGCCCGGTTATATGCCAAGGCGCTATTATACAAAGGAAGAAATTATCCAGCAGCTCGAGGAGTATTTAAAACAGTTGCAGGCTGAAGCAAAAGGTGTCGAGGAGCGCATTGCTGAATTAAAGAAAGAAACCTAAAGCCGGGGTAAAATCGTCCGGGAAAGCAAGTTTCCCGATTGAAAACCGGTATCCTTTCTACTGGAAAATCAAATATACGTGCAACAGTTGAGGGCTGTTGCACGTATATGTATTGACTGGCTACTGTTACTGCACTTTGATTTTATATATAAACGGGTTGCTGGTAGCTTGTTCTGCCTGAGTCATATTTAGAGTTAAGCTGTGCGGGAAGCTTCTTATCCACATAGCGAAACTCTATTCTAATTGAATAATGAGCCTGAATAAAGGGTTTCAAGTAACCGGATTACCAAACCTTGAGATTTGCTTAAAGAGTACGGAATGGGCATTTACCATCCTTTCTGCGAATTGATT
>PUOQ01000010.1 GCA_003552785.1 Dehalococcoidia bacterium | reverse complement strand
TCCGGTGCCTGTGCCGTCATGGCGCTGGAGAGGGTGCCTTCGGATATCCGTGCCGATGGAGGTGTTGCCCGGATGGCAGACCTTTCGGTGGTAGAAGCCATCATGAAATCAGTTACCATACCGGTGATGGCCAAGTGCCGCATCGGCCACTTTGTTGAAGCCCGGGCGCTTGAGGCGATGGGAATTGACTTTATCGATGAAAGTGAAGTGCTGACCCCGGCAGATGAAGAGAACCACGTTCTAAAGCACGGCTTTACCATCCCTTTTGTATGCGGCTGCCGCAACCTGGGTGAAGGCCTGAGAAGAGTGGGCGAAGGTGCAGCCATGCTAAGGACCAAGGGAGAAGCCGGTACGGGCAATGTGGTTGAAGCGGTGCGCCACATCCGCCAGGTGAATACGGACCTGAGAATGGTGATAAGCGCCACCGATGAAGAGCTGCCCACCATTGCCAAAAAGCTCTCGGCACCTCTGGAGCAGGTGATAGAGGCCAAGAAGCTGGGCAGGCTGCCGGTGGTTAACTTTGCCGCTGGAGGAATAGCCACCCCGGCGGATGCGGCACTGATGATGCAGCTGGGGGTTGAAGGTGTTTTTGTGGGTTCGGGGATATTTAAATCATCCAACCCCGAGGCAAGGGCCAGAGCCATTGTCAGGGCCACCACACATTACATGGACCCGGGTGTTATTGCCGAAGTCTCCAAAAACCTGGGGGAGGCTATGCCGGGTTTAGACATTTCCGGGCTGGATGATAAAGAACTTATGGCCCAGAGGGGATGGTAGGAGAGAATATCGAGGGAGGACTGTATTTGCCCAAACCAACAACAGATGATCTTAGTGAATTACTAAATATATTACCTCCTCACATTAATGAAACTTTGATTGCTCAGCCGGACGTGAGCGATCTTTTGGAAGTCGTTATTGACCTTGGCAGAATTCCCAGCGCCCGGCTGTTTAACCGGGAGATAAACCTCTCTTCACGTGAAGTCTCTCAAGACGATATAGATTATGTAACCCGAAATATCGGAACGTTTGGTGACGATAATCGAGCCGGCATCGAACGCACCCTGCACCGTATATCCGCCATCCGTAACCGGGCCGGAAGCATTATCGGCCTGACATGCCGTGCCGGGCGCGCCGTGTTTGGTACTATCAAGGTGATTGAAGACCTGGTACAATCCGGCAAAAGTGTGCTGTTGCTCGGCCGCCCCGGAGTTGGTAAAACTACCATGCTTCGTGAAGTAGCCAGAGTCCTTGCAGATGACATGCATAAACGCGTTATTGTAGTTGATACTTCCAACGAGATTGCCGGTGACGGCGATATTCCCCATCCGGCTATCGGTAAAGCCCGGAGAATGCAGGTAGTGACACCTACTATGCAGCACTCAGTTATGATTGAAGCCGTGGAAAACCACATGCCTGAAGTGATAATTATCGATGAGATAGGTACTGAACTGGAAGCCCTTGCTGCGCGAACAATTGCCGAACGTGGTGTACAATTGGTAGGCACTGCTCACGGCAATACCCTGCAGAACCTGATGCTTAACCCTACACTGGCTGACCTGATCGGGGGCATCCAGGCTGTTACACTTGGCGACGAAGAAGCCAAAAGACGGGGCACTCAAAAAACAATACTGGAACGCAAAGCCCCTCCGACCTTTAACATAGTGGTTGAAATCCAGGACAGAGACGTTGTATCGGTGCATCCTGATGTTTCGGTTGCTGTTGATGGACTCTTACTAAACCATCCTGTCCCAACCGAGGTACGCTCGCTGGATGAAAATGGTGATGTTCAAACTCAAAAGTTTGAACCCAAAACAGCTCCGGTTAAAACCAGCCGCGACCGGAGAGGAATGATTGCACCTGAAGATAAACGTGAACTGCCCAGAGTTTACCTTTTTGGCGTAAACCGTGAACGTCTTGAACAGTTATCACGCGAAATGCGGTTGGATTTAACCATCGTCAACAATCTTATTGATGCCGATATGTTAATTACTTCCAAACATTACTATCAACGAAAACCACAAAAGATTAGAGACGCCGAAGCATACAATCTTCCCATTTATGTTCTGCGGAAACATTCTAATTCGCAGTTGCGCCAGTTGTTATCAACCCTTGATAAAAGAGCAAAAAGCACCGAAGAAGAAGAGATACCTCTGGAGTCTGCTATTAAAGAAGCAGAGGACGCTGTGTTCAGAGTAAAAAACGGCGAGGATGAAATTGAGTTGAGTCCTCAAAGTGCCTATATACGGCGCCTGCAACACCTGGTTGCAGAAAAAAACTCTTTACCGAGTCATAGTATCGGCAAAGATCCAAGGAGAAGGGTAAGGCTATTGCGCCATTAAGATTATGAATGATAATTTTTCGTATTTTATAACTTTTGAAGGGCTGGACGGATGTGGTAAAAGCGTCCAGGCAGAAAACCTCTATTCACGGCTCAAGGAAAAAAAGATACCTTCTCTGTTACTGCACGAACCAGGCAGCACTCCTTTGGGCGAAGAAATCAGCAAGTTATTAAAGTGGTCAGACGAGATAAGCCTTGACCCTTTAACAGAGTTATTCCTGTTTAATGCTTCGCGCGCACAACTTGTCAAAGATGTGATAATCCCATCATTAAGGAAGGGTATGGTAGTGATTGTCGACCGCTTCACTGATTCTACTCTGGCATATCAGGGCTACGGGCGCGGTATCGACATTGAAATTGTCGAGCAAATCAACTCTGTTGCCACGCGGGGTTGCCATCCAGACCTTTCAATTCTACTTGATGTGCCACCTGAAGAAGCTGCCAGGCGTCAAAAACCAGGCAAAGACCGGTTTGAAGCAGAGAATGCACATTTTTACAGAAAAGTGCGCCAAGGCTATCTGCAAATTGCGGAAGGTGAACCAGACCACTGGCTGGTTATTGATGGCACCCTTGGTGTCGATATTGTAAGCCAGATAATTTGGGAAAGTGTAACCAATAATCTTGGCCGGCCGGGTTTATAGATGCCAGACCACAAAGTAGCTGTAGCTATTAGTGGTGGAGTCGATTCTGCGGTTGCTGCAGCTTTGCTCAAGTCGCGTGGATACCATGTCGAAGGTATTACCATGCATCTTTTTTCCGAGGCTTCAGATTCGTCAATCGATACTGCTCGCCATATTACCAGCTCGCTAAAAATTCCTCATCATACAGTCGATGTAAGCAACACATTCAAGCAGAGTGTAATTGACCCTTTCTGTTCCCAGTACTCGAAGGGTAAAACCCCCAATCCCTGCATCGCATGTAATAATCGAATTAAATTCAGTGTTCTTCTGGAATTTTCTCGCTCTATTGGAGCCTCATTTCTTGCAACCGGGCATTATGCAAGAATTGAAAGTAGCACTAAAGGGCTTAGATTGCTTAAAGGCAAAGATAACTTTAAAGACCAGTCGTATTTTTTATATACCCTAAATCAGCAGGTTCTCACCCAAATTATGTTTCCTGTAGGCCATCTTTCCAAAATAGAAGTAAAACGCCTCAAATATGATTATCAATTACCACTGGAAACCAATCACGAGAGCCAGGATATCTGCTTCCTGGGCAGCACCGATTACCGTAGCTTTTTAAAACAACGCCTGGAAGGCAGGCAGGGCAAAATCATTGATAGCCAGGGGCAGTGCCTTGGTTTTCATGAGGGTATTTTTAATTACACCATTGGCCAGCGTCATGGCTTGAATCTTGACAACCATAACAAACTATATGTAACCGGCATCAACGCTGAAGATAATTCAATTATAGTTGGCCCCGAAATAGATTTATTTAAATCCCAGCTGAGAGCAGAAGAAGTCTCCTGGATATCTGGCACAGCCCCTTCATCCGATACGCCGGTTACAGCAAGGATAAGATACAGGGCGCCGGAAGTGCCCGTTCAAATTCGTCCGTGCAACTCACATATTCTGGTTAATTTTTTCTCTCCTGTTAAATCAATTTCCCCCGGTCAGAGCATTGTTTTTTATTGTGGTGATGAGGTGCTCGGCGGTGGTATAATCCAGGGCTAATATATGAAACCACACGGAGCCCCCACTTTTTATTACGAGAGGCAGTTTTACTCCGGTGGCTATCTACTGGTTGCCGGAATAGATGAGGCCGGTCGGGCACCCCTTGCCGGGCCTGTTGTAGCAGGTGCAGTCATCCTGGATGTTAACCAGCAATACACATGGTTCAGCGAAGTTCTTGACAGTAAAATGTTGTCCAGAGCAAAGAGAGAATACCTTGAAACACTCATTAAAGAGTACTCCATATCCTACGGCATTGCATCTGCATCCAATCAAGAGATTGATGATTGCGGTATTGCCAGATCAACAAGAAAGGCAATGAAAAGCGCGGTTGACCAGTTGCAACCCGGGCCTCAGGCTTTATTAATTGATCACTTTCGCCTGCCAGAGGTTAACCTGCCTCAATGCGGTATAACCAAAGGTGACAATTTGTGCCTGTCCATCGCCTGTGCGTCCATACTTGCCAAAGTTGCGCGTGACAGGATAATGGTTGAAATGGACAAGCTACACCCCGGATACAATTTCTTAAATAACAAGGGTTACCCCACCCCCCAACACCTCGATTGTGTTAAGCGCCTCGGGCCATGCCCAATTCATCGTCGTTCCTTTCACCCTCTTAAACTGCAACTGGGCCTGGTTTATGAAACCTAGAGATACTGGCATTCTTGCAGAAAAAATTGCCTCCAGCTTCCTCCGGTCCAAGGGTTACAAAATAATTCAAACCAATTACAAAGCATATATTGGTGAAATCGACATTGTTGCTATTAATGATGATGAACTGGTGTTTATTGAAG
>PUOQ01000032.1 GCA_003552785.1 Dehalococcoidia bacterium | reverse complement strand
CCAGCCCCAGAGCTTTAAGAAAATCACGGCGGCTTACGGTTGTGTGGTATTTTTTCATGTGTCCCCCTCGGCTAAAAACCTGCTTATTTCCTTAAGTAAGATAATCTCATATTAATATCCAGGGATGGGCAATGGTGGCGCCCCTGCTTCCCTGACAGAAGTAATCTGCTTGATTTCAACAAGGATTACTGTGGGGATAGCAAAAAAATCATTTGCTACGGCATCGAAAACAGGCCCTGTTTGCCTGTTGTCAACACCCTCCAAAACCCCGTGGCAGATGCCGATTAAATCTACAGTAAACCGGCTTTCTGAATTAGCATACTCTATTAATTCCTCGGCCAGTTGAGAGTCAATCATTATTGTAGAAAAGGCAAACGGATGAACACTGAAGCCGATTGTCCCCGCTCTTAACCGATAACCCTGCACCATAAGTTGGCTGCCGCTATCGCTATCCAGTTGAAAATCAACAATGGCTTCTCGAACCCAAACTTCCTTGCCCTTGTATTTTATATTGGCAGCTTCTTTATCTGCGGTATAATCTGAGTGTAACTGTTCAGCACTAACTACCACCGGGGCTTGTTCGAGTTTTATTGTAAAGTCAGGAATAGGAGCGGCAGCCTGGCCGCACCCCGTTGTAAAAAGCAATATTGATACCAGAAGTGTTATGGGGCCATAGAAGCTTATTGCACTGATTTTCTTGCGCATAACAGTTCCTTTTATTTAGCCCTGATGATTATCACAGGGGTTTTGTCTGATTCTAGCCATGGCCTTTCCAAACCGATTAATAATACCAACCAATCCTGCTGGTTATTTTTACTGTAGTAGATCCAGGAGCTTGGTCTGCCAACCATCTCAACAGGTACGTACAGGTTGATGGTCTCTAAGTAGCGCCAAAATAACGTAGTAGTACCTGTATTGACTGAAGCAGATTCGTCCAGCCAGCCGCGGGCAAGCAGTTCGGAAGTGTAGAAGTGCGAAATTTGAGAGGCAGAATGTTTGTCTTCAACCAGGAAATAGCACCAGTCTATCTGTGCCACAGGCTCCCTGGACGGTAGATCTGTCCAGCTCCTGGTCATTACAAGCTCTGCTTCTGGATAAAAAGGTACGTCTCCCAGGATCAGCTCAGGATTATTACAGGAGCAAGAGGTGCCAATACTGGCAGATAATAAAATAAGGATGAATAAGAAAGAGGCGGCCGTTCTTCTAATCATAAGTCGCTAGCCTATCAGGGCTTGTGCCCTTTTATATTAGAGTTGAAGTAGTATATATTATTGATATGGTTTTTACAAAATAATTTGAGCCTTTGTTAAGTTAAATTTAAAAGTGGAATGTATAAATCTGAAAGCCGGGCTTTTGAAGGGTGAATAAGTGGACTCCGGTACAATCTTTTTCAAAACCGCAGGAGCCCAATGCGTTTCTGAACTTTTTCAGCCAAACCTGGCGCTGCCAGAGTTACTCCTTACTTTTCAGAATAATTACCGGCTTTCGGGTTTTATGGTTGTAAAAAAGGATTTAAAAAACACGGAGGCCAATGCACCCAGGTGGGTTCGCAGTCCTCAAAAAGGCTGCCCTGGAAGCAATACTGCTAAAGGGTTTTATTTTTGTTGTATGGAGATATGGGGTTTTTAAGCCTTCATATTTTTTGTCCCATTCCGAGCGGGGCTTTTCATCTGCTGGTCTTTTTTTGCTTCCCTTTTTCATAAAGTGAAGCCGCTCTTTTGTCCAGCTCTCCCATCTTCGGGCAAAGCCAGAAAATTGAAACCACGGCATAATTTTTCTCCTGGCCAAAAGCAATTTATGCGGAGTATTTATTCTATCCCGTCTGGCCCCTGGTTTTGTGGAGCGGGTGAAGGGATTCGAACCCTCGACGTCTTGCTTGGGAAGCAAGCACTCTACCGCTGAGTTACACCCGCTTAAGGCTCAATCATTTTAGCTATAATTATAACAACTGTAAAGTTTTAATCTGGCATAAAAAACCTGTAATGGTTTTCATCCACAAAACTTGAAAATATGATAAAATTCCTAAAAACCCGGAAGGTATTAGTTAATTGGATCTTGAAAACGTAAAATACGAAGAACCGGTTGCCAAGAAGAAAAACAAGTTTTTACCCATCGTGGTTATTGTTTTAGTAATCACTATAAGTGTGGTTCTCTTTACAGTGTACGGGCGGGATCCGGCTGTGATTGCTCAGTTTCAACGGTATGGATACCTGGGAGCTTTTCTAATCAGCCTTATTGGGAATGCTTCCGTTTTTCTTTTTATGGGCACAGTTCTGCCTGTGCTGGTAAGCATAGGGGCGATGCTCTTTCCCGCAAGCGGTGTCATGGGGCTCATAGGAGTAGGCCTGGTCGGGGGAATCGGGGCTGCAATCGGGGAGATCGTTGGTTATATTGTAGGCTATTCCGGCCGTGGCGTTATTGAGAAAAATCAGAAGTATGAGAGGCTGGTAAACCGGGTTAAGGACAAAGGTGCCATAGCTGTTTTTGTTCTTTCTATATTTCCATTTGTGTTCGATGTGGTTGCTATCGCAGCCGGTGCATTGCGAATACCTCTCTGGCAGTTTATTATTGCCTGTTGGGCTGGCAGGACAATACTGTATGTAAGTACACTGATTGTAGTGGTGCTTGGCTGGGACGCTTTAATACCCTTTGCTGGTTAGTATGAAATTTACGGTTACGCCGGGTTTATATATTGCATGTATTTCAAATGTCTTTTGGGAATTAAACACGTTAAGGCGGCGCTATGTTTCCATACGATTACGATAATAACTTGAAGGTTAAAAATAAAAAATTAATCAGGGATACACAGAAACAGAAAGAATATTATATTGAGTTTCAAAGCGGAGCAGATACCGGGCATGAGGAAAACGGTATCGTCAAGGGTGAGTTTGTACTTCCGAAAACACCGCAAAAAACACCGCTGGCAATTCTGGTTCATGGCATGGGGGACCAAAGCCGTATTCCCTGCAGGCTCATTGCGCGGTCCCTTGTAAAGCGGGGAACCGCCTGTTTTATTCCTTATTTAACTATTCATTCCAGACGCATGCCTTCTTCCATGAAGAAAGTATTTCCAAATTTTTCTGAACAACAGTGGTTTGATGTTTACCGGATATCTGTTATAGACATCTGCCAGATTCTTGATTGGGCCGAAAAGAATGACGATATTCAAGGGTTGGACCTGAAGAAAACTACAGTAATAGGTGTTAGTTTTGGTGGAATTGTATCTGCGATAGCCATGGGCATTGATGAGCGTATAAGGGCCGGGGTTTTTATAACCGTTGGCGGAAATTCAAGCAAGTTGAGCCACTTAAGCCGGGACAGGCGCTACCAGAGAGGATACACAATGACACAGCAGGAATACCAGGAAAAGCAATCATCTTATAATAGATATTTAAAGCAGGTTTTAGAAAAGGGCGTAGAGAATGTAAAGGCGCCCAACAGAGGTTTTCTTCTGGATCCGATGACATATGCCGGGGAGTTGAGGCAAAGGCCGGTGTTGCTTATAAACGCAAAAAGAGATAAATATATTCCGCAGGAAGCGGCCCTGGATTTTTGGGAAGCAATGGGCAAGCCACCCATAAAATGGCTTCCGTCAGGGCATACCAGCATCTGGCTGTTTACGCCGGGCATTATAAAAACCATAAATGAATTTTTAATTACATCAGGTATACTGGGAAGATAATAATAGAGTACAGTTTAAATAAACTTTTAAAACATCTTGACCAGGGATATGGATTTAATTAAAAGACGGCTATTAAAAAAATAAATGAAAAACCTGCTTCAGTTACAAAATGGGTATTGTTGACACGTCTGTCATCGCGTGCTAATTTGGGCCGTTTAGCATTTGGGTAAGGGTTTTTCGATAAATGTTTAGAATATAAAAGTTGGGCTGTTTGCCAGGAGCGCTGTTTATAAGGAGGCAAAACGATGTTACCCGAGATACTTTTTGTTGTGTGTGCTTATCTTCTGGGTGCAATGCCGCATCTGAGTATGCTGGCCAGGCTGGGGGGGCTTAAAATTGAAGGGGATCATCACATCGGCCTCTGGCGGCAGAAACGCTTATTGGGATTTACCGGCGTAATTGTTGATATCGCTAAAGGCGTGGTCGTTATTCTGGCCGGTATGCTTCTTAATTTTGATGTTGCTGTAATTGCCTTCGGAGGGCTTTTTGTAGTTATCGGGCAAATGTGGCCGGTATTTTCCAGGTTCCGCGGCGAAAAAGGCAACAGCACTGGTTTGGGTATGGTGCTCACTTTTACTCCTGTACCTGCTTTGATTGCTCTTATTCCAATAGTGACCGGTTTGCTTGTGAAGCTGATTCCTCACCTGGCAGCAAAAGGCCAGTCTATGAGTGATAAATTAAGACTAACCGGTCCTGAAAGTTTAAGCCTGCCCCTGGGTATGGCGATTGGCTTCCTGGTTTTGCCTGTTGCTGCATGGTGGCTGGGTGAGCCACCGGTGGTGTATTGGAGTTACCTGGCACTCTTTATACTGGTCATAACAAGAAGAGGGGTTGAGGGGCTGGGTCCGGATATGAAATCCGGCAGCAGAAGGTTAAGGCGGCTAGCCAACCGCGTGCTTTTTGACCGTTCCGAGATATAGCCTGCTCTTTTTCTTAAATATTTGGAGCACCAATATAATACCAGTAAGTATACGAAACATAAACAGGTTATGTAAGAAATATGTTATTCAATTTAAGTTGGCATCTGCCGGGATTTCAAGCAGCAGCATAAACTCGGCTCGGCTCTTTCAGTGTTGATAGGAAATTGTCATCGGGTTATAATGTCATGTTTGCCAAAAAGCTGCATTAATTGTTGCAATTTGGTAATATTCTCCGGCATAT
>PUOQ01000066.1 GCA_003552785.1 Dehalococcoidia bacterium | reverse complement strand
CATTCGGCGCTACGCCCAATAGCCTGCAAGTTATCTCTTAGTTTTTCACCAAATTTATCCACTCGCTCAATAGTTTCATCGTTCAACATGTTAGAGCCTCCTTGTTAGGTGTACAACTAATAAGGTACTCCTAAATATCATATTTGTCAAGGGGTAGCACTTAAATATTTTATTATTGTTAAACCGGACGCCAAAATACAATTGGCAATCTGCCCGCGATGTGCCGGACAGATATCATGGAATCTTGACCTTGGTCCTGAGGGAGTTTGCCCTTATTGTGACTTGTTCCTCAAGCTAACGCCAGGCTAGGAGGCATAACAATGAGTACCGATTTACCGATTAAAAAAATTGAGGGGAAAAAAGAAATAGACTGGCTACGATGAGTAATCAATGTAATCCTTGAAGTAGCTCCGCTGTCTTACAAGTAGAAAAGAAAGTCAATCAATTTCCTTAACAGAATGCCGGACTGGCTATTAGTAAAATGGGCGGAAGTTCTAAACATAGACTCTGCCAGAGGTTGTGTCATGTATCCTGATAGCAGATAAAGCTGTTAGTGATGCCGGCAGATGCACAGTGCAGCGGTATATTGAAAGTCGTGATGCCGTTCCGGCGGTGAACATTATGGGGATCTGGTCAATGATGCACTCAATCAGGTAAAAGAAGATAAACTTCTGAGTATGTATGAGATAGTAGAAAAGCAAGTTTTGGCTTTGGCACTGGCTGAATAGTGATGCCGGATACCATGCGCGCTGCCAGGATTTGTCAGTCAAATTACATATCGAGAACGTAGTTCATGGATAATGTTGACATAACCGCAGAAAAGTGATAATAATAAGATACCCTGACTTTCAGGATATTAACATTATTTAGCAGGTTGTCACCCTGATTTATTCCACCATGTCAACCTGATTATTTAAAAACTGAAGATGGCTTTGGCCGATTCCAGCTTTGAAAAACCCTGAAAAACTGAAAATTTCACCGGGTAACTTTTAATCAGGGTGTCACAGGTTCGAGACCTGTACGGCCTATTCTCCAACCTCCATTACACATCTTTTATCATTATTTCTTAAATCCCGCAGCCAGGGCACATCCAAAAGAACAATCGAATTCTACAGGTGCCTGCTGACGCCATTTATCCAAACATGCAACCTCACACCCGCTGACATCAACCAATTCCTCTCAATACGTAATTGCACCAACGGCAAACACGCCTATTACAGAGCCATAAGGGAGTTCTGCAACTGGCTTTACCGGCAGGGTTACATCACCAATAACCCAATAATAAGGGTGGACCCGCCCAAAATGAGGAAAGTGATACTGCCGAGTCTGGCAAAGGAACAAGTAACATATCTGATATCCCAGGCAGATAATATCCGTGACAAGGCAATCATAAGGCTGCTGGCGGATTCAGGCATACGCCTGAATGAACTCATCAACATAAAACCTGATCACATCGACTTCGAAACCCGCACCATCATCATCTGGAGAAAGGGTGCCAAACAAAGAAAAGCTCCATTTACTACGAGAACGCTGCATCTGCTCAATGAATATTTGAGCACCACCAATAATGGGCGTTCCAATATCTGGGGTATGCGCAGAAGAGGCATTCAGATTATGCTCTACAGATTGGAGAAGAGGACAGGGTTACCGTGCAGTCCGCATACATTCAGGAGAACATTTGCTTCCAATCTGCATAGATCTGGACTGGATGTTGAACATATCATGATGGCAGGGGGATGGAAGAGTCCGGATGTGGTGCTCAGTTATACGAGTAGCGTGAAGTTCGAGGTTGGGCCAGGGCCTGGATGGATAAGAGGCGTATTAAATTTAACCTGGTTAATTTTACTTTCTACGGTAGCTTTTAACTAATTGTGCTTGCCCTTATTATTATTTAATTGTCGTTTTTACACTCGAATTGAGTGAGCAAGGCAGGCCCACAGAACACTTGCCACAAGCACCGGGTAACTGTAAATCGCTAAAAAGAGCCCCTGTTTGCTTTATGCGCTGGTAACAGGCCTCTCTATCAAAACGTCCGTCCTCCTCAAGGGCATTTACTGGGCACCTCTTAATGCAAAGTTTGCAGCTCCCATTATAAAAATAGAGGCATCTTTCTTTTGATTCCACCGGTTTCGAGTCTATTTTTGCGCGGAACAACATGCTGCCAAAGCGTCCCGCACAACCTGCATCGGTAATAATGAGTCTATTAAAACCAAAGCTGCCCAGTCCGGTTAATTTAGCCATACTCTTGTGCGACCATCCAGCCGTCAACTTTTTCCTGTCTGACCTGTTGGAAGGTTCTATAAAAACTGCTTCAATACCTGACTGGCTTAAAGCAGCCATTACTTTTTCACAGATTTGGTTTATAAGGGCGTTTGTTTCCGTGTATGCTAATACCCATTCTTTTGAAGCGAATTCACTCTTGTAGTTAGCATTGACCACCTGTTTAGCGAAAGGTATGAAAAAGGCCGCCAGGCTTTGAGCCCCTGGCAGCAAATCGTCAGGTAATAGATGATGTTTACCAACCGTTTCCCTCAGATGGAAAAAATCGCAATTATTTAGTTCAGTAAAGCATATTAGGGGATTGCGATATTGTGTCACACTCTGAGCATTTGATACTTCTTTTTCAATAATGAATGATACAAGTTTTTCTATGCTATGCTTTTTCATATGGAACAATGTTAGCACAGGCAGCATGTATATGCTAAAACCGTTGTGTATTAGAGCATTCGCCTGGCTCCTCAATCCAACTCATGATCTAGTTCTTCATACTTCAGGCGCCCAGCCTGTCGGGATGAAATCCGGAGGCAACAGAAACCTATCTTTATCAGGGACTCTGACCTGTCCTGATATAGGTGTCCATTTCAGATTGCCGGCTTCATCCACCTGGGCAATTGAAGAATATAAATTGTCGACACAGGGAAAAGCTTCAAAATACTTAATTTCAGCCCATCTTGCATTAAAAGCAATTTGGCTTGAAATATAGCAGAATTAGGAAGTAAAATAGCCCAGCTGTAAAAGTCTTCATCTACGGGGTTCCAGTTCCGAGCTTGCTCGACAGCTCCTGGCCTCGCAAGGATTGTTGACAAGAGAAGTAATGGGTACATGAGAACATTCGACCGTAATGCTGACCCCGTAGAGTTCAGTCGCATGGTGACCTTGACCGACGGGGTGTTCGCGATCGCGCTCACTTTGCTGGTCCTTGACCTTGTTGCCATTCCTGCACAGGCCCCGGATGCTCCCTTATCTGAAATACTGGTCACTGCAATCCCGAGCTTTTTCGCTTTTGCGATTAGCGTGGCTGTGGTGGGTACTTACTACCATTCACATCACGAGTATGTAAGCATGCTGAAAAAGATAGACGGTGGCCTTCGCGGGCTTACGATCACCTTTCTGGGCTTCATTGCGCTCATCCCCTTTGCACAAAGCCTGCTGAGCAATCGGGTGGAGGAGGCGCTCGCATTCGTGCTTTATGCGATTGTTCTAGGATGTGCATCTGTTATCGAAGCGCTCATGCTCTGGCACGCGCATAGGCGCGGACTGCTGCGGGAGCCATTGCGTGGGCGTACCGCGTGGATTCAGGTCCTGCGCCACGGTTTACCTATCGTGTTGTTGTTCTCCAGCGCAGGTTTTACATTCCTTATTGGAGCATGGACTGTGCTCTTCTGGTGCGCGCTGTGGCCACTTGATAGCATCCTCAGCAGACTGGAGCGGCAGAACTTGAAAATTCCCGAGGGGAGGTAATGAGCTGAAGCTTTGCCGGGAAAGGCCGCTCAGAGCAATTGGGGAACGTGATATGAGCGCGTAGAGGGGTCACCAACGAGTAGTAAACTATAAGCTGCATCGAAATTAAATTTGTGCCGGATAAAAGAGAATAGATAAAAATTACAGAAATGAGTTTAGCTGAAGGTTGATTCTGATTAACTCAGGTTAAATAGTCATAGTTTATAGTTTTTTGTAGGCAACTCTGGTAGTTTTAGACGTTGGGAATATTTGAAGCTTACACCAGTTTTCTTTAATATTCTTCTGTTTCCTTTCCAGCGGCCTTACTAAACCTTATTCACCTTCTCATTATAACGGGGCACTTTTAGCTATAATAGTTAATAAACTTCAACTTGTGCAGGAATTGCACACCCCAAAAGAATAGTGTTATATTCCTTTTAATTATTAGCGCAGTTGTTACCTTGCTGGAAATACACAAAAGCCCTAAAAAGCTTAAAGCACAAGGAGTAAACCCATGGGAAACACTTCGGTCAGCCCGTTGCGATATTTAATTTTTGCCTTAATAGTTTTTGCTTTTCTGGGTAGCGAGTTTATTGTTATGGTTTTGTCCACAGTTGTTGATGGCCGTAGCCTGGATCAGTATGGAACTTGGCCGGTCAACTGGTATGGAGCTCTTTTCCACTGGTCAGTTACGGTATTAATATGGTGCCTGGCGGCCTTCTTCTTTAGCACATGGGCAATAAAAAGGCGGGTATTTTCAGAACTGATTAATTTCAGGCTTAATTCAAAGGTCTTGTTATATACACTAGCTTCGGTGTTAATCGTTATTCTTGCAGCTATTGTAGAAAGCCGGCTCACTGGAGCCAGAATTCCCCAGATATATAGTGAATACCTGGGTTTTCAAAATATGTATGGTGGAAACGCTCTGGTCGTAACTATTTTTCAAAACATCTATTATATTTTTGAAATGGTGCTGGTTTTGATTATGCTGGCGTTCTTCCAAAAAGCTGGTGAATTATGGTTCAAGAACGAAAAAGTGCCATATGGCGGTATCGGAATAATGCTGACATGGGGCCTGATTCATTTTGTTTCACATCCAGAAGGTGCCCTGTGGATAACCATGTGGGCAATTGTCCCGGGCCTGATGTATATCGTAAGCAATAGGAGCTTTTATCCGGTATACGCTTTGTTATTGCTGGGCTTTATTATATAAAGCATTGATAAATTAAACTTTCTTATTGAACTCTGGATGCATTCTCATTTAACAGGGGTTCACCACCATAACCATTGCGAAGTAAGTTAAGGTTTAGACGTACGTTAAACATCTTTAAGATCAGTTAACAACTATACTTTATTTGAAAAATATTACAATGAGAAGATTAAAGCCGGCCAGAAAGACGGTGGATAGCACCAGCGTAATCGGATTCAATCTGAAGCCAAAGGGCAAAACATATAACTCCCAGAACTGCACTAACTGCAGGGCCGGCCATGGTTGCCGGCACTTCACGCCAGGGTGTGGGCAAAGCGGGCCGGGTTTGGGCTGCATCACCAAACACGAAAAGGTGAATGCAGGCCGGAGGATTTCCGGACAGTAATTTCGCTACGACTGCGTGTGCCAGGGCGTGAACCAGTAATGATGCTAGCAGCAGCAAACTTATGATTACCCCCCAGGCTAAAAGCAGCCAGTCCCTGAATCGACGGAGCCACTAAGGGCACGTAGAATGCGATTAAACCAAAAGCTGAAAGCGGTGCAATTGCAACCCAGGCAATATCAAAAGCTAATCGTGTAACGGAAAAATTAACGGCAAAAACCGGCATTCGTTGGTATAACCTCAATACTTTGAGTGCCAGGCCTGATGCTTTCTTAAAAAATTTTGAGAACGACATCACTTTTTCCAGTTTATATCTGATCTATAGCTCGCTTTATATATTAATGTTTAGAGCTATATTTGGGCAAGCCATGCCTCTGGTTCAGTCAAACCTGTCCGTGCGGGGATCATTAATGAGCTAATAATCCAACGTCTCTCAGGTTGTTGTGCACGGTTCATTGCATAATAAAATACGCGGCTGTTATGCAGCAGGCATTCCTTAAAAGATAATGGATAATTTACCGGTAAACAAATCATACTTTGGATGTTTGTTCTGTAAAAATAATGGAAAACCCTGTCATCGCACCTGGACATACCAACATTTTCCTATATAATAACCAGGAATGGAGGTGCTCGTGCAAGAAACGGTGAAAGCCAGAGAATATCTGGATATATTGTGCGGGGTAAGACCAGACCGGCGTGCCGGATCACCCGGAAACCGTGAGGCAACAGACTTCTTTAGCGCCATGGTGAATAAATGGAATTATCACGTAGATGCCACTCCGTTTTCCTGTTTGGATCATGAAATCGGAAGAGCATCAATGACCAGTCAGGAACGAGAGCATCAGGTATTTATCAGCCCATTTTCTTTGGGGTGCGAAGTGACTTCGCAACTTGCAACAGTCAATACGATGTTAGACCTGGAAAGTTGCCGTTGTGCGGATAAGATATTACTTATGCAGGGAGAAATTTCCTCTGAGCAGTTAATGCCCAAGAATTTCACCTTTTATAATCCAGACCCTCATAAGAAAATATACTCACTACTGGAGGCCAAACAACCGGCTGCAATTGTAACCGCCACTGAGAGGAAACCAGAATTGGTCGGTGCATTATACCCTTTTCCGTTGATAGAAGACGGAGATTTCAATATCCCTTCGGTGTATTGCACTGATATCGTCGGCAGGGAAATAGCGGCTGATACCGGGAAAGTATTTCGTTTGAAAACTGAGGCCAGGCGCATCCCCTCTACAGCATGCAATGTTATTGCCTGTAAAAACAGGGAAGCGGCCAGCAAGATCGTGGTATGCGCGCATATAGATACTTACCGGTGTACTCCTGGTGCGCTGGATAATGCCTCCGGTACGGTAGTGTTGCTGCTGCTGGCCGAAATGCTTAAGGACTATAACGGCAAACATGATATTGAACTTGTCGCTTTTAATGGTGAAGACCATTACAGTGCCGGCGGAGAGATGGATTACCTTTTCCGGCACGAAAAAGGGCTGGAAAAAGTTGCTGTGGCTATTAATCTTGATGGCCTGGGTTATAAGTACGGGAAAACTGACTTTTCTCTATACGAATGTCCTGACACAATGGAGCAAATGGTGCACAAAGTGTTCAGCCTTTACCCGGGGATGATTCGTGGAGAACCATGGTTCCAGGGAGACCACATGATTTTCGTACAGCGGGGCATACCTTCAATAGCGATAACGTCGGTAAAGATACCTGATTTAATGGCCTCTGTAACCCACACTCCGAAAGACACTCCGGAAAATGTAGACTGTAAAAAACTTGTCGAAGTTGCTAAAGCACTAAAAAGTTTTATACAAGCTTTATGAAGAAATTGTTTGTAAATAAGTAGGGCGAATAAAGTATGGAAGAGTCATTCATTGCTCCCTGCGGAATGAATTGTGGCGTATGTGTCAGCTACCTGGCAATGAAATATGAGCTTAACAAAAAAGGGTTTGCCAGGAGATACTGCCCCGGCTGCCGCTCACGTGGTAAGAACTGCACCTTTATGGCCAAACACTGCAAATTGGTTGGGAAAGGCCTCGTGGGTTTCTGTTACGAATGTAAAAACTTTCCATGCCAGCGCTTAAAAGACCTCGATAAACGCTATCGTACAAAATACCATATGAGTATGATTGATAACCTTGAATATATTAAAGCACACGGCATCGACCAGTTTGTTGAAATAGAAGAGTCAAAGTGGAAATGCTCCGTGTGTGGCGGGGTAATATGCTGCCACAACGGGTTATGCCTGAATTGCAGCCTTGACAAGCTTCAGCAGAACAGGAAATACCGCTGGGGGGAGCAATAAAGAAAATAAGGCTGGAACAACCGGGGGCAAAGTCTTGCCGGGTATAATATAATATTTGCAGTAATTGACAAAATTAATATTACCAAACTAAAGGAGCCAGGATGAACAATAATGCCATCTTAGTCGAGGACCTGGTTTACTGGTACGGCGATTTACTCGCTGTAGACCATATAAATTTCAGTGTTGGCAACGGTGAAATCATGGGCTTTTTAGGCCCTAATGGTGCCGGTAAGACAACTACAGTTAAAATGCTCACCGGGCAACTCCGGCCAAAAGGGGGCCGGGCTGTATTATTGGGCTATGATGTAGCCAAGCACACTGCAGAGGTGCAGTCACGCATAGGGGTTTGTTTTGAGCACACCAACTTATATGAAGTAATGAGCGCCCTGGACAACCTTTCTTTGTTTTCGGATTTGTTCAATGTTACCGATTTCGATGGCTACGCTTTACTGAAAAGAGTTGGTTTGTCAGGACGGGAAAAAGACAGGGTGTCCGGGTATTCCAAAGGAATGAAGCAACGGCTGATGGTAGCACGCTCGATAGTAAACCACCCCCAAATTCTGTTTATGGATGAGCCAACTTCCGGCCTCGACCCGGTATCCTCAGAAGCCATACGCAATCTGATTTTGGAAGAAAGGGAACGTGGAGCTACTGTTTTCTTAACCACCCATGACATGTGGGAGGCCGATAAACTATGCGATCGCGTAGCCTTCATGAATGAAGGCAGGATTGTTGCCCTGGATACACCTCGCTCGCTAAAACAAAAATATGGCAAGCGTTCAATAATAGCAGAAGTTGCTTCCGGCGATGGCCAACTAAACCGCGAAGAAATTGCACTTGATGAAGAGGGCACCTCTCATGCCGTGCAAAAACTATTTGGTTCGGGAAAGGTCCTTTCCATACACAGCGAAGAGGCCACTCTGGAAGATATTTTTATCCAGCTGACCGGCCGAAGGCTTTCGGTATGAAGCCTCGCACCATCAAGGCACTTTTAAAAAAGGATATGGCCCTTTTTATTGGAAACCGTTTTTATCTTTTCATTACCATTCTTGGCCTGGTAGTTTACGCTTTGGTTTATTTTATAATGCCTTCCGAATTGGAAGAGAGGCTGTCACTGGCAATGTATGCCCCGGTGCTGCCACCGGCTTTCGAGCAGCTTGCTGTGGGTGGCATCGATGTCGAATACTTTGAAAGCGAAGATTCGCTCAGGGACTCGGTAATTTCGGGTGAATTTGATGTTGGGGTTGTTCTTCCTCCGGATATCATGGACATTTGGGCAGAAGGAGGTAAGCCGGGCATTACCGTTTTTTATGCTTCGACAGCTGCTCCCGAAATCACCGAAACCACAACCCTTCTTATAAAAGAGCTATCCTACCTCCAGACAGGGCAGGCCCTGCATTTTGATGCTAAAACAGAAATACTGGGGCCTGACCTCCTCGGTGAACAGATAACGTTGCGCGACCGTATGCGCCCCATGCTGGTGATTCTTATCCTCCTGACAGAAATTATGACGCTGGCGGGCCTTATCGCAGCTGAAATTCAAAAGGGCACAGCTCGTGCATTGCTTGTTACCCCAATGCGCACATCTGACCTTTTCCTTGCCAAAGGCATTCTGGGAGTTGGGATGGCCATGGCGCAGGCAGCACTCTTTATGGCAATTGTTGGCGGGTTTGGATATCAACCATTGATAATTCTTACAACGCTTTTTGTGGGAAGTATTTTTGTGGTAGGCACCGGTTTTCTAATCGCCTCGATAGTTCGTGATGTTAATGCGGTTACCGGGTGGGGGTTACTGGTACTGATTCTTTTTGCTATACCTGGAATTGGAGCAGTTATCCCTGGATTACTGGCAGAATGGGCTAAAGTAATTCCTTCTTATTATCTTGTCGACACAATAAACAAAGTTGCTAATTATGGAGCCGGTTGGGCGGGCATTGCCAGCAATCTGGGAATTATGTCCGGAATAACCCTCATTATTGTTATCGGGGGGTTACTGGCGCTGAGGAGGCGTTTTCAATGAACTTAAAACGCGTCTGGACACTCATCAGGGCGGAAATATTACACGGGCCCAAAGATGTGGTGCTGGCTATGGCTGTGGTGATGCCAATTCTCATGGCTCTTCTTGTGAATCTGGCATTCGGCAATATATTCACCCAGCGGGCCGAACTGGGAATTTATGACCGGGGCGAATCAGCCATTGTAGAAATATTGGCAAAATCAGAAAGTGTGTCTTTGAGATATTACGAAAATGAGACTGATTTAAAACAGGCTTCTGCTTCCGGTGCCGTAGATATGGGCATAGTCTTACCACAGGATTTCGATGCTTCATTGCCATTTGGCAAAATTAAATTCGAAGCATACGTTTGGGGAGAAAGCCTGGCCAAAAACCGGGAGGTAATACCGATAGTGCTGACAGATGCCGTACGCACGCTTGCCGGTTCCGAGTTGCCGGTAAATATTGAAGCAGTTGCGCTGGGCGACGAGGAGAGCGTTCCGTGGAGTAGCCGCCTGGTACCGCTTGTGATACTTATGGGGATCTTCTACGGCGGTTTAATGATTCCATCTTCAGCCATCATACACGAGAAACAACGCCGTACCATCGAAGCATTAAATGTAACCCCCACTACTGTTGGCGACATTTTCCTTTCAAAAGGAATTATTTCGGTTACTTTGGCCACATTTATGGGTATAGTGACGTTGATATTGAGTGGTGCATTAAGTGGCCCAATACCCCTGATAATTCTGGTGCTTTTCCTGGGCGCAATTATGGCAACCGAGATAGGGCTGATCGTCGGTGCCTTTGTAAACGACATCAATAGCCTCTTTGCCGTTCTTAAAGCCGGTGGGATATTTCTGTTCGGGCCGGCACTTATATATATGTTTCCTCAAATACCATCGTGGGTTGGCTACATATTTCCTACATACTACGTTGTGCGGCCAATTGTGGATCTTTCAATTTCGGGAGTCAGTTTCAGCGAAGTGCTGGTTTATTTATCTGTGCTGGTTATTCTGGTAATTCTTGGAGCAGTATTGTTGGTCGCCGTAGTTAGGCGCCTCTCAACCCGGGCTCTGCGCCTGGGCTCTTAAACGGATATCGTTATATCTGCTTTTTTATTCACATCAAACCATCTGGGAATATCAAGTTTAGCCGATAGATACCATTTAATGTGGCTGCGGGACAAGCCGCCTGCTATACTTGCTGCTGTTCGGGCAATCTTGAGCCCCTGTCCCAGTGTACCGCCTGGCACCTGTTCTTGAGACTGGGTGTTCAAAAGGTCTGCAGGGATTTTAATCTCGAAATCCTATTCACCGCCCCGGGTGTATTCTTTTTCGGTATCAAGTTGCTGTTTGAAATCGTAAATTCGTGTTCGCTGTGTGGTAGTTGAGCTCCTTCTGTTGCCAGATCTTCCTCTTCTCCTGGTGCGTGTAACACGTTGCTCCCCGATCAAAGAAATGCATAACTCTCTTGCTTTGACCGGTTTCTTTAAGGTCAAAACTACACTGCCGGTAATGGTCTCTCCAGGAGAGTAATTGGTCCTCGGGATAGTGATGTTCATTTTTCCTTTGCTGCACATTGGCATCCTCCTTTATTAACGTTCGGCAGTTTGAAAACCGCCAATAATCTCGGTGAGAGTGATATTCTGGTAATTTATATTTTGATTACTGGGTTTACTCAAATTCTGTTCCGTGTCGATTATCATACAGCGAACCGTTTTTTGTCAGTGTTTTTGCCCCAAAGCGTAAAACCACCAAAGCAGCAAAAGCAGTCAGAACCAACGCATAAAATACATCGCTTAAAACACTGGTAAAAAACAGCATGCCGCATAAATTCCACATGGCATGATAAAGGATTGCAGACAGTGTGGAATAATTGGTGTTGTTAAATATCCAGGTTATAATCACCGAACCGGCAATAGCAGCTGTCATAAATTGCCAGAATGGGACGTTAAATAAACCCAGTTCATACTGATAGGTTCCGGGGATAAAAAATAGTGGCAGGTGCCACAAAGCCCACATGAAGCCAAGAAACAAGCTGGAGGCAAGTGCGCTGTAGCGTTTTTGCATCTCCACAAGGGCATAGCCCCGCCAGGCCATCTCTTCTAAAATGGGGGCTGCAACAACCGAAAAAAGAAATCCGACAAGTATAAATTCCATAGGAGATATCAGCTGGCTTATTTCAGCTATATCCCCGGTTACCGCCCAGCTCAGCAGAGTGCCACTTACCACCAAAAGCGGTGGTATTAATATTATCGCAAGAAGCCATTGGAGCTTTATACGCTTATAATCGATAATCCGCCGGAAATAGTCCTGCCTTTCTGCTTTCGAACAGGTAAAATAAACCAGTATTGGCCCCGCCATTAGCAGCCCCAGTGCGCTAAGGCTGAACAGAATAGCCCCTAAAGAGGTTTCAATGCCTCCTGCCAGGGCTGCTCCAAGGAAAAACAACCAGGTAATTCCGTGAGTGATGGCAAAAAAGCGGATTAATTTTATAACCGGTTACCCTGCCTTTTCCAAATTCTAATTTGCAATTTCAGTAATGATAAAGCAAAGGCAATAAAACAGGCAAGCATTACTCGAGAGGCTGGCAGATGATTGTTATTTCAGTAATTCGCCAAATAAAGTTAAGCAAAAGCCTGGTTGAGGTTTTTGATGTATTATAAGAACCCTAACCCGTGAACTAAAACTATTATACATTCATTCAGGGGAAGCCCAAGCCCTTTCTTGATATACTTATTACAGCCTGAATGTAAGGTTTGCATCGCACGCATTGAGCATCGCTCAAGGCCCTGTTTGCTAAATTATAATAGGCTACGTTATTATACAGTATATTTTATCATACTTATTTGAGCTTTCGGGGTCGCCATCGTGTTATCCTGCATAAACATCAGGCCTGTAATGCTGAAGGTGTGATTGGAGTGGAAGATGATGAAAAAGAGAAGGCGGTCTAATTCCTCTGACCTGCCAGAAGATGCTACCGGAAAACATTCACCCTTTTTCACCCAGCAAGAAGGAAGCAGTCTCCTGCAAAAGCTTGAAGCCTTAAAGCCTCATGATCACCTATGCCTGATTTACGAAACACCCGAACAATGGAGACAGGCAGTTATTCCCTTTATCGCAATCGGTATTAACCGTGGAGAAAGATGCATATACATTGTTGACGAACACTCAGCAGAGGAAATCCGCAAGCGCCTTGGGGAAGAAGGGCTTGATGTTGGCCGTGCCGAAGAAAAAGGCCAATTGTCCGTACTCAAGCAATCTGAAGTTTACACCAAAGAAGAGTCATTTGACCCTGACCGTATGATTGCTCTCATAGCCCGGGAAACAGAAAAGGCTGTAAGCCAGGGTTATCCTGCCCTTAGAGTAACAGGTGAAATGACCTGGGTTCTGAAAGGGCATCCCGGAGCGGAAAAACTGCTTGAATATGAAGCAAAGCTTAACCGTGATTTATTTCCCAAATACCCCTGTCTTAGTATCTGCCAGTATAATCGATGGAAGTTCGAACCTGAACTAATCCGTGGAATAATGATGACTCACCCCCTTTTGATATATAACAACGAGGTATACCGCAACTTATATTATATTCCTCCAGATGAATATTTAAGTGGTAAAAGAGCCGAAAAAGAGCTCCAGCACTGGTTAAACAGCGTTAAGAGGGAAGAGGAAAAAAAGGTTTCCCTGGAAGCCACTGCCGGTTATCTTGACAGAATAATCAATGGAATGCTTGACCCTCTTTTAGTGATTGACATGGACTACAAAGTGGTAGATGTCAACCAGTGTTTTGTTGAGACTTACAATAGCTCCCGTGAAAAAGTAATAGGCAGGCATTGTTTTGAAGTAACTCATGGCCTTGAGAGTCCATGTTCCGGTAAAGACCATATCTGTCCATTGCGCCACGTACTTGATGACGGAATGCCGGCACGGGTAGAACACCTCCACAAAGACCGCTTCGGTAAAGATTTGGTAGTAGAAATCCATGCTTTTCCTATGCTTAATCCCGATGGCAGCATTAAAGCTGTTGTTGAGGTGCAGAGAGATATCACCGAGCAAAAACAGGCTGAAGAAGCTGTAAAGAGATCGGAATGGTATCTCAGGTCAACGTTAGACGGGCTTTCAGAGCATATCGCAGTGCTTGATGAACGGGGGTATATCACTCTAACCAACAGGGCATACCGGGACTTTGCGGAGCGGAATGGAATCGAAGCAAGAAATGTATCTGAAGGGATTAATTACCTTGATGTATGTAACGGTGCGAAAGGCGAGAATTCCGAGGGGGCTGAGTATTGCTCTGAAGGTATCCGGGAGGTACTTTCAGGAAAGCGCCAGTATTTCGAGATGGAGTACCAGTGCCACTCTCCGAACGAAAAGCGGTGGTTTCTAATGCGTGTCACGCCTTTCCCTGTTGAAGATTGCCGGAGAGTTGTTGTTGTACATGAAAACATTACGAATCGCATAGTAGCGGAGGAGGCTCGTCGGAAGAGCGAAGAACAACTAAGCAGCATCTTGAATAATATGCGCGATGTAGTGTGGTCTGCGTCATGGCCTGATATTAAACTTCTATTCCTTACCCCTTCGGCAGAGAAGCTGTTTGGTAGATCTGTCAAAGACTTTTATAACAACCCGGAATTATTTAAAGTGATTACCCATCAAGACGATCAACACCTCACCGAAAAAGCTATAAATCAATTAGCGGAAAAAGGGGAAGCTGTACGCGAGTGCCGTGTAGTAAGGCCCGATGGCAGTATTGTCTGGGTAAATGATAAATCAAAAATAATCTATGATGAAACCCAACATCCAGTAAGGGTGGATGGATTGACAGTTGATGTCACCGATAAAGCGAATGCAGAGCAGGCTTTAAAAGAAAGCGAAGACAAATACAAGGTTTTGTTTAGTCAATCCATGGAGGCAATATATCTCCATGATTTAGACGGGCAGATAGTTGAGGTTAACGAAGTTGCCAGCGAGCAATCCGGATACTCCCGAGAAGAACTGACCAATATGAGTGTCTTTGATTTGCACCCCGAAGATCCAGGTTCTGTAAACATACCAAAGGATGAAATACTAAAACAATGGAAGAGTTGGCAACCCGGCCAGAGGCACTTTTTTGATGCCCAACACCAGAGAAGGGACGGCAGCATTTACCCGGTAGCAGTTTCAACCGGTAAAGTTACAATCGGAGACCAGGTTTTCATTCTGGCCGTGGTTAGGGATGTGACCTTCTACAAGGAGCAAGAAGAAAAAATAATACAAAGCGAGCGTTACACCCGCTCAATAATTCAACTCATTCCGGATATTGTAGTAAGGTCAAGCAAAGATGGGGAGTATCTGGATGTGATAGCTGGCTCTCAAGACAAGCTGATTCACCCAGCCGAAGAATTGATAGGTAAAAATATTAATGATTATTTTCCTCCGGATCTGGGCTCCCGTTTGACCGAGGCCATCAGAGCAAGCATTGAGAGTAACTCTCTCAAGCAAGTTGAGTACGAACTGCAGCTGGCTCAGGGTAATCTCTGGTTTGAAGCACGCTTTGTTCCATCGGATAACAATGAAGTGCTGGCGCTAATCCGTGATATTACCGACCTCAAACAGGCTGAGAAGGAAGCACAAGAGCTAAGAGACAGGGCTGAAATGTCAAGCCGCCTGGCGGCCGTTGGTGAGATGGCCTCCGGCATCGCCCATGAAATAAACAACCCTTTAACCGGAGTGATCGGATTTTCTGAACTGCTCGCCCGGGAAGACCTGCCGCCAGAAACCCTTCAGCATGTCAGATATATTCTCGAAGGCTCTCAACGGGTAAAGAGCATTGTAAAGCGCATGCTAACTTTTGCCCGACAGCATAAACCCTTTAAAACCAAAACCGGCATTAATGGACTGATCGATAACACTCTTGATATGCGAAAATATGTTTTAGAAACAGCCAATATAGAAGTAGTGAAAAAATACGACCCCGGGTTGCCCTGGGTTACCGTTGACCCGGGCCAGATACAACAGGTGTTTTTAAATATAATCATCAATGCCGAACATGCAATGAGGAAGGCCAGTGACGGCGGAACTCTGACCATTACCACCGGGATAATAAATGGCAACATAGGCATATCCTTTAAAGATGATGGCCCGGGAATGCCTGAAGAAATTATTTCCAGGCTATTTAACCCCTTCTTTACCACCAAAGATCCAGGCGAAGGCACCGGCCTGGGGTTATCCTTGTCACGCTCAATCATCCTTGACCACGGTGGTGAAATAGAGGTTGATAGCAAGCCCGGCAAAGGGTCTAACTTTACCGTAAAATTGCCATTGTTGCAAAATGAATCGCCAGTAGAAAGCAAGCAACCCGAAACAGTGTATAATCTCAAGCCGGGAACTACCGCAAAAGTCCTTGTAGTAGATGATGAATTTGGAGTAAGGGAGTTAATAAACAAGATCCTCACTAACAAAGGGCACGAGGTTACACAGGCAGCCAGCTCTTATGCTGCTCTGGAGCAATTTGAGGGCAATAACTTTGACGTGGTGCTGATAGATGTCCGCATGCCAGGAATGAGCGGCAAAGAGCTATACGAGATAATAGTTGAAAAGAAACCTGATATCGAAGAGAGAATAATCTTTATCAGCGGAGACACCTCAGACAAAATTACACAAAACTTTTTGAAAGAGAAGCAACAAAAATTCATTACCAAGCCTTTTGATGAAGCAGAGCTTCTTCAAAAAATAAATGAGGTTATAATTAAAAATCATTCTTCTTTTTAAGATTAGCGCAGAAAACTCCGTGGATATTAATCCATGAAGGTAAAACACATGAAACACGGCCATCTGCAGATTGGCACTTTGGTAACTTCCAGTTCCATATCTTATTTCTCATTTGTGTTTTACCATAAGTTAAAATAAAGAGATGGCTAGAATTACATGGAAACTATGAAATTACAAAAGGTTTTTTGTATTGACTCAAGTAATGCGCAGTGCTATGGTCTTGATAACTTTATTCAGGAGGTTGATATGGAAATCTTTTCTAACAAGCTGGTGGTTGGGATTGTTAGCATTGTTGCGGGCCTTTTAATTCTACCCATTTTAAGCCTTCCATCTATTGTGGCCTGGGTTGTTGGTATTTTCCTGGTCGTTTATGGCATTCTTTTATTAATAGGGAAGAGCTAGTATGTACCAGGTAAATTCGTACCGTACAGGAGGGCCGGTTTACCCCCCACCTCTCCTGTCCGGCCTGGTTTAAAGGTAAATTCCTGTTTATGGTGAGATATAAATTACAACCCCGTTCTTTCAAACATAAACAGAATTAAGAAAATAATTAATGCCACCGGCAAGATAACCAGCCATTCGTTTATTTTAAACAGGCGGGGCAAAGTCAGGTTTCCGTAGTTACCCTTTGTAAGTATGCGATTTTTTAAAAGGGGATAGGCAACCGCAAATAATCCCGACCCGGCGATAATCCCGATAAGCCCGGCAAAAATAGCATCCAGGTAGCCATTTCCCATTGCTCCGGCTATTGTTCCGGGGCAATAACCAAGCAGGGCAAAACCCAGCCCGAAGATAAGGCCACCTATAGCATTTTTACCCCATGAACCGGCTTTTGGTTTAAGTTTTATCAATCCAAACCTTTGCATAACATGCAAGCCCAGCATGCCGGTTAATACCGCTGAAAGCATTATTTTTAAAACGGTAAAATCAGTAAGCAGCAACTGCCCAATAATAACGTCATATTTTGTAACCCCGCCTTTTTGCAGTAAAAAGCCGAAGATGATTCCGAAAACCAGGCCCCAGAATAGTTGTTTTTTAGTCGCTTGTATATTCATTACTGCCTCTCCTTATGCTATAACCGTAAAAAGCAGTTGTGCCATTATGATGCCGCCGATAAAAAAGCAGATGGCCGAAATCCAGCCGGAGACGGCAAGTTGCATGGTGCCACTTATGCCGTGTCCGCTGGTGCAGCCACCGGCCCACCGTGAGCCAAACCCCAGCAAGAGACCTCCAGCTAAAGCAGTGGCAAGGCGGGGAAGCACGTTGTCTCCAAAATTTTGCTCCCAAACTGAAGGCACCCATTGCCAGGAAAAGTCACCGGACAAGAGAGAAGATGCAGCTGCTCCGCCAATGATGCCTGCAACAAACACCCATTGCCAGTCGACTCCCGGTTTCACTTCCTGGTAATAGGGCCTATCATCAACCTTATTTCCACGAAACAGCTTTTCTATCAGGCCGGCGGTTTTGGCAAAGGATGTAGAACAGCCGATAGGTTTAGATGAAATTAACCAGGTAAACCAGCTCAGTATGCCTATACCAATTCCTACCGCATAGGGAGACCATTGAACTTCCATTAACCAACTCATTGGCTTGCTCCTTGTATACCCCTGTTATTTTAAGAACTTTGCTGAATTTGAGCATACCGTGGCCCGTGCGGATTTACACATATATTGCATTGTTTGGCATGGCCGGCCGCACTGTAACCGGTCATACCTCCTGCTACATTGTAAACATCACTAAAGCCATGTTGTTTTAATATGCTGGCAGCCAGGCTGGAACGGTTCCCGGTAGAGCAGATAAGATAGGTGGGCTTTTCGGGGTTTAGCTCCGAATAACGGGTGCGCAATTCAGCAACCGGAATATTAACAGCGCCTTCAATGTGTGAATCGGCAAATTCCCCAGGAGCTCTGACATCTACCAGCACTATATCAGAGGATCCGGTTATTTGATCATGCAAGGTTTGTGCCGAAACGAGATGGATATGGTCGCTTTTAAAACCTTCTGTTGCCCAGGTTACTATTCCGCCCTGAAGATATGATGTAATTTGATCTATTCCCACCCTTCGTGCCCAGGTAACAGCCTCAATGGCATCATCATGGCCATCTGTCACCAGAAAGACAGGTTTGTCCGGAGGCATAACCCAGCCGGTAAAAGTGGGAAAGTTTCCTTTAAGGTCAAGGTGCCAGGAGTTTGATATGTGAATGCCGGAAAATGCCGCATAACTGCGAACGTCCAGCAAAGTAGCGCTTTCATCATGCAGCTTATCCAGAAATTCCGAAGGTGCAAGGCCATTGAGGCCTGGCAGGCTGGAAACAAGGGCTGGCCCGGCTCGGTTAATTTCACTGCAACGGGAAAAATGATCCGGTGCAGGTGGCATGTTTGTTGTAAGGGACTTAATAAATTCTTGCCTGTCTTTAATCTGTAAAGCACTATTGTAAAGCCTTTCATAGCCGATTGTAGATTGCCATTTTGCCCCCATCGACCGGCCGCAAAGAGAGCCCGCCCCGTGGGCAGGATAAATTTCACAATAGTCGGGTAATTTAAGCAGTTTGTCATGCAGGCTGTGATACAGTTTGCCTGCCAGTTCCTCCGCCCGGTTGGGGAAAAGGTCAGGCCGGCCAACATCTCCTACAAAGAGCACGTCACCGACGAAAACACCTATGGGTTTATTACCACGGCTGAGATCGGTAACGGTATACACAATATGTTCTGGAGTATGCCCCGGGGTTTCCATTACTTCAAGGCGCATGTCTTCTATATCAATCTGATCGCCCTCTTTCAGTGCTATATGCTCAAATGCACAATCAGCACTGGCAGGTGCATAAATTTTGGCTCCGGTCTTTTCAACAAGATCCATATGCCCGGACACAAAATCAGCATGGAGATGTGTTTGAAGAATATGGGTAATTGTAAGCCCTCTATTGCGGGCTTCTTCAATGTAAATTTCTACATCTCTTTGGGGGTCGATAACCGCACAGGTTTTTTTCCCTGCCAGAATGTAAGAACTGTGGGCAATTTTGTTTAAGAAAAAGTGTTTTAAAAGCATGTGTTCCTCCTAATTTAAATATAAAAATAATAGAATGTTAGCACCAGAGTAATAAGAAATAACAGTGTCATGCCACCGCCGGCTTTGAGATAATCAGAATTACGGTAACCTCCCGGGGTTTTTAATAAAGCGTTAACCTGATGAGTGGGCAGCAGAAATGAATTTGCGGTAGCAACAGCTACAAGCAAGACCAGCGGGCGGGGGTCAAACCCGCCTATATGGGCCATATTTATTACCAGAGGCATCAAGACAACGACGGCCGCAACGTTTGACATAAATAGAGAAAATGCGGTGGCAATAACTGCAATTATTGACACGAATATTATGGGAT
>PUOQ01000038.1 GCA_003552785.1 Dehalococcoidia bacterium | reverse complement strand
TTCTCTGGATAATGTGCAGATAGATCATTAGCTTCAAATGGATCGGAATATATATTAAATAGCTGGTAGTCTGGTATGGTATCTGGCAATGGAATATCTGCGGGTTGGTCCCATCTGTCAAACTCGCGAATGGAAGGCCGGTGGAGCTTCCAAGCACCCTGCCTCATTGCGCTGTTGCTCTTATAAGTCGGGCGCACTTTATTATAAGTCCAGAACCGTTTGAGTTCAGAAGGCGGCATCGATCTGCCCAGTAAATATTCAGTAAAATCGATGCCGTCAATATCAAGGTCGTCAGGCATATCAGCACGCGCAATATTGCATAAGGTAGGATACCAGTCGACACCGTGCATGAGATAAGGGTAAGTGAGGTTATTAAACTTCATATCCATTGGCCAGCGTATGATAGTAGGCACCTTTACAC
Organism: Dehalococcoidia bacterium; assembly: GCA_003552785.1. GTDB lineage: Bacteria > Chloroflexota > Dehalococcoidia > Dehalococcoidales > CSSed11-197 > CSSed11-197. The sequence goes on along the minus strand of PUOQ01000038.1, from coordinate 4,599 downwards.
CACCGTCAAGAATCAAGCCCTTTTCGCCGGCTAAATTCCAGTTAAACCGTTTTTGGTCTAATCCCTGCCAGGGACCAAATCTGGGGCCATTATCACTGGTAAATACAATCATTGTATTATCGTAGATTCCCTCTGATTTTAGCTTTTCCACAATTTTGCCGATACCGGCATCCATTCGCCTGATCATACCGTAAACAATTTCAGTTCCTTCAGGCAACCCTTTGTTCTTGAACGGCTCGATATCTTCATCAGGAGCCTGCAGCGGGAAGTGAGGTGCGGTGTATGCTGCAAAAAGGAAAAACGGCTTTTCTTTGTTGCGCTCAATGAAGCCAATAGATTCATCGGTTATCATATCGGTGCTGTATTTGCCTTCAGAGGGATACTCTCCATCATGGGTGCGGGTTGTATAATCCCAGAAGTCACACCATCCGCCGGGTGCACATATATAATATTCGTCAAAACCGATTTTTTTTACGCCTTCTGGAAAGTTTCCTACGTGCCATTTGCCGGCAACACATGTAGAATAACCAGCTTCTCTTAGCAGACTGGGAAAGCAGGTAAAACTCAACGACGGTGCTCTGCCGTCTTTCGACATTCGTCCGCCGGTTCGGTATGGATACATCCCGTATAAAAACCCGACCCTGCTTGGCATACAGACCGGTCCCGCGCTATAGTGCTGTGTCAGCGTTTGCCCTTCAAATGCCAGCCGGTCAATATTTTCCGTTTCAACAATAGGATTTCCAAACCAACCAATATCTCCAAAACCCAGATCGTCTGCCATAATAAATATGATATTTGGGCGATTGGTTTTTGAATAGACAGGATTAGGTTGATGAGCTTTTGAATACCCGGAGCTGCTGAACGAACATCCCGAAAAAATAATACCGGTCGTAGCTGCTGTACCTACCTTAAATAATTCACGCCTGCTTGGTTTAGATAACATAAAAGTATTATATCCTTTCTAATCAAATTCAACTGGCCATTTATCGGTTCTAAAAGGGGATGCCGGCAGCCCTGCTTTGTTGAAAAGATTCGGCTTTGCGGCATTGTGGAAGCCGAACCTAACTGCGACAGGATTGGAGACTTCCGGGCTGCTGACAACAACCTGTTCACCTTTAATTACAGCTTGAGCTTTGTGAAATACTCTATCTTGACCAGCAATTTCAAAATGTGTAAGCTCATTGCCTTTCATCTTTAAACCGTCCAGCATGTGGTCAAATTTCAACCAAATTTTATTGCCTTGTATATCCATAGCTCTGTAAACAGGTCCCGAGTAAACAATGTTATCTATTGCATATGTTTTAGCCAGTGCCCATAAAGCCAGCCTTTTGCCAACAGGATCTTTGCTCCTCGGATGAACTTTGTTTATGTCATCAACGAGGTCAGTTATAACTACCATCCCCGTATTTTTAACTTCTTGCATGGTCTTTAGCTGGGATTCCCTAATGACGGCGATGTTTGGATTTCCGGGAGCATTAAACGGCGCTAACTGAACAAAATAGAAAGCAAAAGGACCATGCCCGAAAATTTCTCTCCAGCTCCGAATGAGCAAAGGAAATGCTATAGAGTATTCTTCGGCACGATGCCTGTTGGCCTCACCCTGATACCATATTACTCCCTGAAATTTGAAAGGGACCAGAGGACTGATCATTCCATTAAAAAGTTTTGATGGCTGATTTTTCGGCCTTAAAATACCGGGCATGTTCGGTCGCTCTGGAGGGCGCTGGCCGGAATGTCGGGCAGTCTGCTCTTGTTCTTCCCACTGGCTTAGCTGCTGCTGATAATTTTGCTGAATCTGCTGAAGCCTTTCAGGGCTGAATCTCTTCAGCGTGTTATTAAGTGCTGGTTCGCTTTCAAGGTAGTCTAACCGTGTCCAGACCTCTGCGGAAGTTCCACCCCATGAAGACTGAACAAGCCCGATTGGCACTTCAAGATTTTCATAGAGATGTCTGCCGAAAGAATATGCCACCGCGGAAAATTTCTCTACCGAAGCGGGGCTGCTAAGCTGCCATTTACCACCAACTTTCTTAACCGGCTCATCCGCAGCTTGTTGTTCAACTTGAAACAATCTTATCTGGGTATAGTTACTTGAGCCGGCAATGTTTTGTTCAGCGTTATAGGATCTATCTACCGACCAATCCATATTTGACTGACCCGAACACAGCCAGACCTCGCCAATCAAAACATCTTCCAGCGTTATTTTCGAATCTGATTCTGCTATCAGCGTAAAAGGCCCCCCGGCCGAAGGTGTTGGTAATTCCAACATCCACTTACCATCTTGGCATGCCCGTGTTGCGATTGTGTTGTTGGTATCCCACGAGCCTGTAGCTTTAACTTCTGCACCAGGTTCAGCCCACCCCCATACAGGGACCCTTGCATTTTGTTGCAACACCATGTGGTCTGTAAAGAGCGGCGCGAGCTTCATCCGGGCCGAGCAAGACGAAGCCAAAACAATGATTGCCAGTGTTTTGAAGACAAACGCAGTTTTTATTTTCATATGGCCATCCTTGGATTTTAGAAATATACGGTTACCGTGCCTGTGCCAAGAGGTTCAACGCCCACCGAGTTCGGAACAACGGCTTCAAAATTTCGGTGGCCGACATTTTCAACATTCCTAAGCCCCGGAGCATTATAAATTCGGATTTCCTGATATTTGCCAATAATCTCATTTACATGGATGCGCAGCCTCTTTTCTTTGCTGTCATAAGGCTCGATTACACAGCGGTCTATTCCCCGAATGCTGTGCACATAAGGAGTGTCAGGTTCTGCAAGCGGAGCAATGACGACCTCCTGCCTATCTGAAAATCGGTTTCTCATAGGCCCGATGGCGACTGAACCGTCCTTAAAAATTTCGGCGGGAGCGTTACGCACTTGATAGCGGACACCGGATTGCTTTACCAACCAGCTCAGACGCCGATTCCCTTTTGCAGACACCTCGATAGTATCTCTGCTTGGCAGAAGTTGCTTTATTTGCATTTTAACTGGCTTATTCTTTTCCAGTGTGCCCCGATGAGAGTATTTTCTTCCGGCGATTTTTACCGAAACATCTTGCGTTTTGCTAGATGCGTCATTTTCCAGCAATTCAAGTTTACTTATCCTGACCGGTACTAACAGATTCTCAATTTTAGCCTCAAGGATCATATTGATCATTATTTCAGACTTTGGGTCCTGATAGATGGTACCTTTTGCTGCTTTTTGTGGCACCTTACAGGTGGCTTCGACTGTTTTGGAACCTTTTGCAAGCCTTACGGCATCGGATGATTGTTCCAATATCTGATTTCCTCTACTGTCATAAATATGAAATACGATTCGGCAAGCCGGACCTGATGAGTCGCTATCAAGCACAGCTCTGGCTTTATATGTATGGCCTGGGACACAACGGTAATATGTGCTTCTGGCTCCCCACTGAGGAGAAAAGACCGACCTTGAGCGGCCTGCTTTTCTTGGCTCGTCTTCTGCTTCGCCGCCGTCACCGCTAAACTGTCTTTGCGGCCTTTGCTCTTGACCTTCAGAATCAAGCGGCAAAATTTCCACACCTCCATTTTTAAATCTCAAACCGTCAATCTCACCCTGAACATCTATTCTTGGCGAAACCGACATCCCCCCGATAGATCTGGCTTTTGACCAGCCTTCGGTTTGTTCTGCCAGCCCTGCAAAGTCGCTGTTTTCACTGAAGACAGGCGTATCGGAACCTGCAATAAATAATTCGGTCTTGGCATCGGCAGATGCAATCTGGTGCTGGTATGCAGGAACAATCAACCCATCTCTGGCGCCTCCCATACCCCAGCTTATTGTCGAGGATGCATTGCAATCCAGGCTTGTTTTAAGTTTCAATGTCTTGTTTAGATGCTTGTATTCGGGAATTTCGTCAAAATAGCATTTTTCGGTCGCGCTATAGCCTCGGATGGTAAAATGTTCCGGCCCCACCTCAATATACATTCCGCCCAGATGCCCTGCGCCATAATTGCCCGGATAGGGCGGAGAAAAGCCCCCGATCCTGCCGTTCGAGGAATACAGGCGGTCTTTTATTCTTACCAGTTCCCAGGTGTGGTTATGGCCATGCATCCATGCAACTACGCAAGGGTGGCTATCCAGCAATTTGAAAACTTTTTCACTATTGATTACCTGTCGGTAAACCATGCTGTCTGTGGGCTCAGTGGTACCATGAAGCGAATTATGGCTTATGACAATTGTGGTTTTGTCTTTATTTATGGATAAATCGAGTTCTGCCCATTCCAGAGCTTCCTCTGTTACGAGGTTGACAGCTACAAGTTGAGGCAGGCAGAGAAAATGAATATTTTTTATATCAAAACTAAAATAGGGACGGCAACTTAAGTTTGCCAGAGACATGGTTCGTTCTTCAGATTCGGTATTGGCTGTCCTGGCATGGTTAAATGCCACGAGTTCGTGGTTGCCGGCGGCAACGAAAAAAGGCAGATTTTCCACGCCTCCAGCAAGATAATCCGTCCATTCAGCCCTCCCATGGTCGTAAGAATTGCCGTGGTGTATGTCCCCGCTGTCAAGAAATACATCAAGGTCAGGGAATTGCTCTAGTATATGGCCCAAGCTGTGAGAGATAGCATTGTTTGTGGCCTGAGC
>PUOQ01000123.1 GCA_003552785.1 Dehalococcoidia bacterium | reverse complement strand
TTGATTCCAAAGCTGATCAATGAATACATTGTCCACGTCAGGCAGTTCCAGTTGATAGAGACAATAAATCATTTCACCCCCTTTAATATCGAGGGCTATTCAGTACTGGACTGGCTCAGGGGGATTTTCCGTTAAGGTTAACTTCATGCTGGAAGTTTCCGCTGGCAAAAATGGTGAAATGAGCTAAATTGCTAACAAGCAAGCATTCGGTTCCAATGAGTCTTCCCCTGGCAATATCAGATGTTTACTAATTCAGTAAGAATGGTGCTGAAAAAGCCGTCAGCACCCTCACTGGCTAAATGGCGTTACAGGTGGGAAATAATTATTCCGCAGGCCTTTTAAAATAATGCCAGACCCAGGTCACAGAAACCAGTTCCCAGCCCTCCCTGCCGTAAGAATTCAAGATCCTTGTAGTTTTCTCTCCCATGCCAAAAATCGACACGCATTTGTATTCGTACTTTTTCACTGGCTTTCTCTGAGCCCCCCTTTTTACTTTCTATTGGTTAATATTATAAACGTTATATTTCTGTTCATGTTAGTTTATTTTTTATATTTAAGGAATTATAAGGCAAACCTTGATTTCTTGTCAGGTATTTCACGAACTTGAACAAATCATGGCTTTGCCTATAATATTTGCACTGGTAGATAAATAAATGAGCATACTTGATTTATTAAGCACGGCTACTAATAACAGGAATACTTAATAATATACAATACTTTATGTGTACTAAATATACATCGGGGAGGGAAACATAATGAAGGATAGTGGACCTGGATTCGGCATGATATGGTTCATCGGTTGGTTATTCACCATCGGTTACGCAGAACTGGTGTGGTGGCAAATGATCCTGGGAATAGTAATTTGGCCTTACTATTTAGGTCAGGCTGTTATTTAATGACGATTAGGTACCGGGCAGCATTTTTGGTTCGTTTTTAAACTGGCTTGATATCAGCGTCAATACAGTTAACCCTCCCTTAATTTGAAAAAATGAACATGGGGGGAGCCACTCCTTGCTACTTATAAAATGCTTTCAGGTCTGTATAAAAATATCCTGACAGCGCAGGAGGACGTTTATGGCTGTTGTTGAAGTAAAAAACCTTGAGAAGAATTTTGGAAAAGTAAGGGCTCTTGATGGAGTAAACCTTGCAGTCGAGGAGGGTGAAGTATACGGCTACATCGGCCCAAATGGAGCCGGTAAAACAACGACCATTCGAATATTGCTGGGAATAATCAGGGCCAGCCGGGGTGAAGCAAAACTTTTTGGCAAAGATGCCTGGCACAACGCCGTGGAAATTCATAAACACATTGCATATGTGCCAGGAGAAGTGAACTTGTGGCCCAACCTGACCGGAGGCGAGGTGATAGATTTTTTCATTAAGCTGAGAGGTGCCAGTGGCAACAGCCGGCGTGACGAATTAATTGAAAAGTTTAAACTTGACCCTTCAAAGAAATGCGGAACCTACTCAAAAGGGAACCGGCAAAAAGTAGCCCTGATTGCTGCCTTTGCCGCCGATTCTGATTTATTCATACTTGATGAACCTTCATCAGGGCTGGACCCTCTAATGGTTCAGGTTTTTCAGGAATGTGTTGCAGAAACCAAAAAGCAGGGCAGAAGCATTTTTCTTTCAAGCCATATCCTGTCTGAAGTAGAAAAACTGTGCGACAAAGTGAGCATTATTCGCCAGGGGCGCATAATTGAATCTGGAACTTTAAGTCAAATGCGCCACCTTACCAGGACCAGAGTAATGGTAGAAACTCGCCAGACTCCAACAGAATTGGGCAGTTTTAAAGGGGTGCATGACCTGGAACAAGCAGGTAACAGGCACTCCTTTCAGGTTGATACTGAAGAACTGGGCAGGGTGTTCAAACATCTTAGTGAATTTGATATTTTACAAATTGAAAGCGCACCACCAACACTGGAAGATCTTTTCCTGCGCCACTACAGGCAGGACGGGGGTCAGGATTGATGTGGAACAGCTTTTTTAAAAATACAGGCAAATGCACCCGGCTTATGTTGAGGCGTGACCGTGTAAATATTCCGGTATGGATATTGGCCGTTGTTATTCTTACTCTGGCCATTGCATTGGCTTACCCGGAACTTTCTTCAACCCAGCAGGAAAGACAGGTAATGGCTGAAACCATGACTAACCCTGCAATAACTGCCATGTTTGGGCCCGGATACAGCCTGGATAATTATACCTACGGCGTAATGATGGGGCACCAGATGCTGCTTTTTACTGCGCTGGCTGTGGCTATAATGAATATACTACTTGTAGCACGCCATACCCGTGGTGATGAAGAAAGCGGCCGCATGGAAATTCTCCGTTCGCTTCCGGTTGGCAAGTTGTCTAATCCGGGCGCGGTTTCTATTGTCGTTATTGGTACAAATATCTTAATGGGGCTGATAATTTCTTTCGGCATGGCACTGCTGAACATAGAGAGTATTGACCTTTCTGGTTCTCTGCTGTACGGCGCAGCCCTTGCTGCTACCGGAGTGTTTTTTGCCAGCGTTACTGCTTTATTTGCGCAATTAAACCAGAGCTCCAGAGGTGTTATCGGTTATTCTTTAGCTTTTTTGGGTTTGAGTTATCTACTACGTGCCATTGGCGATGTCAGCTATGAGGCAGCCTCCTTTATTTCACCCCTTGGCTGGATAGTAAGAACAGAGGCATATGCCGCCAATAACTGGTGGCCGGTTATTGTAATGCTGGCTTTCGCGGCAATTGTCTTTATTGGGGCTACATACCTGAACTGGATAAGAGATATGGGTGCCGGTTTCCTTCCGGAAAAACAAGGCCCAAAAACAGCTTCCAGGTTTTTACAAAGCCCACTGGGCCTGGCATTCAGGCTCCAGAAAACTGGCATCATAGCCTGGTGCACCGGAGTATTCTTGCTGGGTGCGTCCTACGGCTCTGTCCTTGGCGACCTGGAAGCCTACCTTGAAAGTATGGAGATCTTGAAAGAACTGTTTCCGGTGGTTGAAGGCTTATCTCTAACCGAGCAATTTATTCCCATGCTAATGTCGGTCATGGCTATAATAGCTACCATTCCTGCTGTGATGTTTTTACTCAAACTCAGGTCAGAAGAGAGTAAAAACCTTACAGAGCATTTGGTGACTCGTGCCGTTTCCCGGCGAAACCTGCTGGGAGGCTACCTGCTTATTTCACTGACGGCCAGTGTGGTGTTGCAGTTTTTGTCGGTGGTGGGGCTATGGGCTGCGGGAACAGCAGTAATGGATGAAGCTATTCCACTTTCAACGTTACTCGAGGCTGCAGCTGCCTATCTGCCGGCTATATGGGTGATGATTGGCCTTTCAGTTTTGCTTATAGGGTTTTTCCCCAAAAAAACCAGCATTGCGTGGATATACCTGGCATACTCCTTTTTCACGGTGTATATGGGGGAATTGCTGCAACTACCCGAATGGCTGGCAAGGCTTAACCCTTTCGGCCATGTTAGCCAAATACCGGTGGAAGACATGAACCTTGCGGTTGCGTTTATGACAACTCTACTGGCTGCAGGTTTAATTATTGCTGGCTACAAGGGCTTCAAAAAACGTGACATGCAGGTGTAGCCAGTACAATCTATCCTTATGCCTCCTGTTGCCCCCAAGCCAACTTTCGGTCAACCAAAATCGGATTCTGTGCGCTCTAAATAATAGTACCAATATATTATCTTGCCCCTAAAAAGTATTATTTTTCGGGTGATAAACATGCTATATTTAAACAACAGGCTCAATTTATCCGGAATAGAAGGAGTGGCACTATTGTGGCTATTAAAATTGTTACCGACAGTACTTCCGATTTGCCCCAGGCATTGGCAGACGAACTTGGCATTACCATCGTTCCACTTTATGTAATGTTTGGAAACCAAACCTACCGGGACCGCATCAACATTTCTGAAACCGAGTTCTACGAAAAACTGGTAAATTCACCGGTTCACCCTACCACCTCGCAACCCGGCCCGCAGGATTTTGCCGAAGTCTATTCTGAGCTGGCCAAAGATGCCGATGGTATCATCTCAGTGCATATTTCAAGCAAACTGAGCGGCACCTGTAACTCGGCACTGCAGGCCAAGGAAATGGTAACTGCTGGTTGCCCGATAGAAGTCATCGACTCAAACAACGTATCAATGGGGCTCGGGCTTATTGCCATCGGAGCAGCCGGCATTGCCGCTTCAGGCAAAGATTTCCAGCAGGCAGTTAACGAGGTAAGGCAGCTGGTGCCCAAAACCCATGTCTGGGCCATGTTTGATACCCTGAAATACCTGGCTAAAGGCGGGCGTGTCGGCAGGGCAAAGGCCCTCATGGGTTCGGTGCTAAATATCAAGCCCATACTCGCGGTTAAAGATGGAGAAATGGTCCCGGCCACCAAAGCCCGCAGCCGCGAAAAAGGCGTAGATTTGCTGTATGACTATGCCGGAAAATTTTCCGAAATCGAAGATATGGCTGTAATGTATACTACCACACTGGATGAAGCCGAAGCCCTGGCCGACCGAATGGGGGCAATATTTGAACGCAGCCGTATTAAAATAGGCAGACTGGGCCCCGCACTTGGTGTGCATGCCGGACCCGGCACTCTTGGTTTTGGCATACGGGGTATTCAGAGGGAAAATTAAAAACCCACGAAAATTTAATATATCCAATGCCCGGTGAAGTTATTAATACAGGAACCCGGTAGCAAATTATTTTATCTGGCCTATGTTTAAAGTAACATTGCCATAGAACTGGCAATTTAAAATATAGAGGCAGGAGGATAACTGGATATGACAGAGGAATCTTTAAAAGAACACGCCCTGGACACACCGCCCGCGCCAAAAATTATGACAAGCCCTTTGCCCAACATCCTGGATGACATGGAAACAGCTATTAAATTTGCCTTTGATTCTGCCAAGCAAGCCAAAGATGCGGCCCAAATAGCCGGTGAAGCAGCAAAAGAGGCTTCTTCCGCTTCAGAAAAAGCTGAAGCTATTGCTATAAAAGCTTCAAAGGAAGCCGAAGATACCATGGACTCTTTTAAAAAAGCTGTCGCCGAAGAGTCCGAAAAGGCTGCAGAAGCCAGCCGGGAAGCAAGG
>PUOQ01000080.1 GCA_003552785.1 Dehalococcoidia bacterium | reverse complement strand
TTCTCTTCCTGCTGAAATGGTGGCTGATGAAGTAAAGCGCATTGGAATTGAACCCCTGGTTCATGTTGCCTTGAGAGACAAAAACCGTATTGAAATTGAAAGTTTGTTTTACCAGCTGGCAGTAAAGGAAATAAAAAATGTTCTGGTAATAAGCGGAGATTATTCTGGCAGCCAGTCATTTTACGGGCGTTCCCAGCCTTCATTTGACCTTGACCCGGCCCACGTTATGGAGTTAGTGGGTTTGTTTAATCAGGGGCTGGAATACAGCATGCGTGGTAAGACAGAACAGCTGCCTGTCACTGACTTTTTTGCCGGAGTCGGCGTTTCTCCGTTTAAAAAACTTGAATCAGAAAATGTGTGCCAGTACAACAAGCTGGAAAAGAAAATAAAAGCCGGGGCAAGATTTGCCATTAGCCAGATAGGATATGATGCACGAAAAACGCATGAGCTAATTCAATGGAATGAGTGCAGCAGCCACCCGGCACTAATGATAGCCAATATATATGTTCTGAGTTATCCGGCTGCCAAAGCCATGTATGAAAACCGAATTCCAGGAGCTGTTGTTACCAGGGAGTTATTGGAAGATTTATATAACGAAAGGGGTTTAGCGGATAAGGGCAGGGCAGCAAGGAAGGAAAGAGCTGCAAAAATGTATGCAATTGCCCGGGGTATGGGGTATAGAGGTGTCCACATTGGTGGTTTCAACTTAAAATATGAGCAGCTGGAAGAAATAGTAAACCGGGGTGAAGAGCTGTCTAAAAACTGGGTTGACTTCATTGGTGAATTTCATTATCCACAGGAAAACAGCTTCTACATGTTTGAAAAAGATACGGAAAATGGTCTTAACAGGCCTCAATTTGCAGACCGGAATGCCAGGGGCGCTGCGCCCATGGTTTATCGATTAGCCCGCCTTATTCATAAAGGATTTTTTGATTCAAGCCATCCACTCTTCGGCGCTTATCAGAAAATAGCTGCCTGGGTGGACAAATCCAGGTTTAGGCGCAATGCATTCGGCAAGGTTTCGCATCTGGGCAAAACCGGCTTGTTTGATTGCCTCGATTGTGGTGATTGTGCTCTTTTCGATCTGGCATATTTATGCCCCGTGTCACAGTGCTCAAAGGACCGCAGGCTGGGGCCTTGTGGAGGAAGCCTTGATGGCTGGTGTGAAGTTTATCCCGGTGAATTAAAGTGTGTTTGGGTCAGGGCCTATGACAGGTTAAAGGTGTACAAAGAAGAGAGTATACTAAGCACATATTCCGTGCCTCCGCGTAACTGGGACCTCTGGAAGACACCTTCGCAGCTTAATTTTTATTTAGGCCGGGACCACACGTCAAAACGGCTTGGTATAAGGCCACCCGGTAATTCCTAATTATGCAAACCAGTGACTTCAATTATCATCTCCCTCAAGAACTTATAGCTCAGGTTCCTGTAGAACCAAGGGACAGCTCGCGTCTTATGCAGCTGGAAATTGGGCATAAGGCCATAAATCATTACACATTCCGCCAATTACCACAATTATTAAAAGAAGGGGATTTGCTGGTATTTAATGACAGCCGGGTTATTCCGGCAAGGGTTCTTGCCAGCCGGGCATTAACCGGAGGGCATGTTGAAATACTACTGCTAAAACGTACCGGGGACACTACCTGGGAAGCAATGGTAAAGCCGGCAAAAAGGTTAAGGAAGGGAACTGTATTAAAGATAAAAGAATCTGACATCGAAGCCGAAATCATAGAGGAATTAGATGACGGGGTAAGGGTAATACGTTTTCCGGGTGAAACAAGCATCGGTAATTTTGGTGAAGTTGCCCTGCCTCCATATATTGTTAACACTATAAATGATACCGAGAGATACCAAACTGTATATTCACAAAATTTGGGTAGCGTGGCAGCTCCAACCTCTGGCCTTCATTTTACCGATCCATTGCTCCAAAAAATCCGCTCAAAGGGGATTGAGGCCCTTTTTGTTACTTTGCATATAGGCCTTGATACATTTCGGCCGGTAAAATCTGAAAACCCGGCTGAGCACCAGATTCATACAGAATACGGTGCTATAGAAAAGAACGTGGCCGAAAAAATTAAAGCGGCAAAGAAGAAAGGCCGGAGGGTTATAGCTGTTGGGACAAGCACGGCAAGACTGCTGGAGCATGCAGCAGGTATGGAGGAATTCAAGGGCTGGGTTGACATTTATATACTTTCCGGTTACAAGTTCAAGGTGCTTGATGGGATTATTACCAATTTCCATTTACCGCGTTCAACCTTGTTAATGATGGTAAGTGCGTTTGCCGGAAAAGAATTTATTTTTAAAGCATACAAAGAAGCCATTGCAAAGGGTTACCGTTTTTATAGTTTTGGCGATGCAATGATTATAATTTAAAACACGTAAATTACAAGCAGTGCAACTACAACTATCACGATGATCAGAGCAATTCCTGATAGAACGATAATTTTTAATAAACGTTCGCGCCGTTTCCATTCGTCACTCATTTCAGTCTGGGCTTCTAGTGCCTTGATTTCTTCTGGAGACAGATCAGCATATTCAGCCCATTGGCTGTAGAGACGGCGCATTTTCCTCTCCGAACTAAAGGCAACGGTAAGAAACCTTGCTATCGAATCAAAGCTTCGCTTTAAAAATGAAGGCCCTTTGTAAGACTTATCGTAATCGTAGCTGCTGCTGTAATCTTCAGGATGATGTTCTTTCTTCTTTGTTTTTACGACAAGGTTTTTGCCGCAATCAGGGCAAAAACGGGCACCCTGTAATAATTCCATACCGCAGTAGGGGCAATAAGAAAGAGTAACCGGGGGTGGCGGTGGAGTTTTCAGGTTCTGGCCACAAAACGGGCAAAAAGTTACATCAGAGGCAAACATTGAGCGGTCTACATACTCACCGCATTTCGGGCACTCCATAAAACTGCCTCCAGCATATAAGATTTGTTGGTTGGGGTATATTGTAGCACGCCAGGTTTGTTTATTGAAGCCTGAAAATAAAGGCATGGAAAAAGCTGGCCAATCAGGTAATTTCGACGATAAGCCCTAAATTGGAGGCAGTCTTTTTCAAGCCTTCCATCTCCCGGGGTGAATATGGTTTCAATGCGTTGTAATCATGCTTCAGGGTATTTTCAGGGCGAAAGGTTTGCAACGTATAGCGTTCGCCTTTACCAAGTAACTTGCTAATAGCAATGATATCTTCATTATCAACCAGGGAAGGCAGGCAGGTGGTGCGGAAATTATGTTCAATAGGAGAATTTTTAATAACCTCTATGCTTTCATTTATCAAGCCGGTATCAACACTGGTGCCTGCTGCAAGGTTGTATTTTATGAATGAGGTTTTAATATCCATGGCAATGTAGTCAATTAGTTCATTCTGAAGCAAATTTTTGATATTTGCCGGAATGCTGCCGTTGGTGTCCAGTTTAACCTTGAGGTGCATAGCTTTTACTTCACATAAAAACTTTTCAAGGCCTTTTCCTACCCACAGTGAGGGCTCTCCCCCGGTAATCACAACACCCTCGCAAAGCTTCTTCTGTTTATTTATTCTGGCTAAAACGTCATCGATTATAAGGGGAGTGTTTTTATGCGGGTTAAGAACCAGGTCTCGGTTATAACAAAAGGGACAGCGAAAATTGCATCCGCCAACAAAGACTACCGGGGCAATATGCCCCGGGTAGTCAATTAGTGAGATATCCTGAAAACCAAAAATCATAAATTTACCAGGAAGCTGCCGCCTCAACAACATCTTCACTGAAAAGGTGCCTGTCATGGTATTCTTCTTGCTTGCCTCTGTTCCATTGTCTTACCGGCCGGAAATATCCTACAACACGTGAATAGACTTCGGTTTCATGTTTACATTCAGGGCATACCGGAGTTTCACCATTTAAATAACCGTGCTCAGGGCAAACAGAAAAAGTGGGGGTTAGTGTAAAGTATGGCAACTGAAAATTATTGGCAGTTTTCATAACCATTTTCTTTGCCATGTCCGGGTTATGGATGCGCTCTCCCATAAAACAGTGAAACACTGTACCCCCGGTATAAATAGTCTGCAATTGATCCTGGTGGTCCATGGCCGATGCAAGGTCAAAATCAGCGTTGACCGGAAGCTGGGAAGAGTTGGTGTAATAGGGTTCTTTTTCACCTGCAGTTATGATCTGGCTGAAGCGTTCTTTATCCAGTTTTGCCAGGCGATAGCTGGCTCCTTCACCCGGTGTAGATTCCAGGTTATAAAGATTCCCAGTTTCTTGCTGGAATTCAGCCAGCACATCCTTCATAAAGTTTAAAACCTCTTTAGCAAATCGAGTGCCTTCTGTTGTGGTTATATCATGTTCGCTGAGGTTTAATATTGCCTCGTTCATTCCGATAAGGCCAATGGTGGAAAAGTGGTTGGACCAGTAGCTGCCAAGCCTTTCTTTAATGGATTTTAGGTAACAAACGGAATAGGGGAACAGCCCCTGTTCTGCCAGATTGTCAAGGGCTTTCCTTTTTACTTCAAGGCTATCTTTGGCAAGTTCCATAGTACTTCTCAATCTTTCAAAAAACTCTTCTGTGTTTTTTGAAAGATAGCCAAGGCGGGGCATATTTATGGTTACTACGCCGAGGCTGCCGGTTAGGGGGTCGGAGCCGAACAGACCGCCGCCCCGCCTGCGGATTTCCCTCAAATCAAGCCTTAAGCGGCAACACATACTGCGTGCATCTTCTGGCCTGAGATCTGAATTAAGGAAATTGGCAAAATACGGAATGCCGTATTTTGCTGTCATTTGCCACAGGGAATCAAGATTGGGGTTGTCGGGGTCAAAATCATTGCTTATATTGTATGTGGGTATGGGAAAAGAGAAGATGCGGCCCTTGGAGTCTCCCTCGTTCATAACTTCGCAAAAGGCTTGATTGAGCATGTCAATTTCTTGCTGGCAATCACCATAAGTGTAGTCCTGAGGCTTTCCTCCAACAATAGCCGCTTCATTTTTTAAGTATGAGGGCGGCGCCAGGTCAAAAGACAGGTTGGTAAAAGGAGTCTGAAAGCCTACCCGGGTAGGAACATTAAGGTTAAAAACAAATTCCTGAATAGCTTGCTTGGTTTCTACATAAGTTAAGCTGTCGTTTTTGACAAATGGGGCCATAAGTGTGTCAAAGTTGGAAAAGGCCTGCGCTCCGGCAGCTTCACCCTGGAGGGTG
>PUOQ01000022.1 GCA_003552785.1 Dehalococcoidia bacterium | reverse complement strand
CTTCAGATAAATACTCATCTGTATGGATAATTTCTATATCAAGACCGCTGGTTTCCTGTTTCTTCAATTCTTCTTTTATTGTTGTTTCAGGTCCAACAAGTACAACACCAACACCATGCTCTTTTGCTCCCAGCACAGCCCCTTTTACAATTTCTTCAGGGGCAAAATCACCACCCATAGCATCAACCGATATTTTCATCATCTTTTTCCCTCCCTGTTACCATTCTATAATCACCAGCTTAATCTTATAGCTTCCTTTTTACACGCAACACTGCAATTATTACCCTGAACCTGGTTGCATTGCTGACTTCCCGGGCATAATTGCGATAATTTATTTCTTGCCGCCTCACTTATACAGGCTTTGGGCTGATTACCGTTTTTAACGTATATTTCAAAAATATTTGCAGGGCAAATATTTACACAATCACCGCAACCATCGCATTTACTCTGATCAATAGTTATATAGTAATCTCCCGTTGCATCGTTATAGCCATATTGAATTTTACTTTCACCCTGAGGCTTTATACCCGTGCACCTGTCTCTGGCAAATAGAGCAGCGCCCAGGGCTCCAATAATTTGCGGGTCCTCGGCCAGTACCGGGTTGTACCCCACTTTTTCTGAAATTTTGGCTACCATCCCCTTGTTTTTTGCGATGCCACCGGTAATTGTAAACTCTTTTTCAATGTTAACTTTTCTAAGCAAATTCAGACATCGCATCGAAATAGCTTCGTTCAATCCGGCCAATACGTCACTTTTCTTAACCCCGTGCCTGAGGTGACTCAGTGCTTCTGATTTTGCAAATACAGCACAAATCGTATTAAATGCGATAGCGTTACAGGATTCAAGTGCGAGATCACCCGCCTGATTAAGTTCAACATTCAAAGTTTGGGCTATCATTTCAAGGAATCTTCCGGTGCCCCCGGCACACTTGTCATTCATTACAAAGTTAATAACATTACCTTCTTCATCACAGCGAATTGCCTTGCAGTCCTGCCCGCCCATATCCAGAATGGTGCGCACATCAGGATAAAACCAGTTTATTCCTCTGGCATGACAGCTGATCTCGGATACATTTTCCGATGCGAAGGGAACCAGCACCCTGCCATAACCAGTTGCCACAATATATTCAACATCTTCCATAGAACTACCCGTGTTTTTTATGGCTGATTCCATAGCCATTTTTGAAGACTTTACGCTTTCGGGGCCGGTATCACCGATATGCGAGGATACTATTTCATTATCCCTGATCACTACAGCTTTTGATGCCCTTGATCCAATATCAATGCCAGCAACAATCATTATGTTAAATCCTTGTGTAATTTTTCTCGAGCTATGATGGCTGCACCCAGAGCGGCAACCTGTTGAGGATATTCCGGTTTTATCAGATCAAATCCAAGTTCTCTTTGCATAATTGTTACCAGGCCACCATTCAAGGCTACCCCGCCGGTAATAGCAACATCCTGTGTAATTCCAAGCCTTTTCATTAAAGAAATGGTCCGGCTAGCCACTGAATGATAAATTCCTGCAGCTATATCCTCTTTGGGAGTGGGGGGATTGCGATGCACGTGCGAAATTACTTCTGACTCCGCAAACACGGCACATGTACTGCTTATATCTGCCTTTGATTTAGCCTGTATTGCATAACAGGACAAATCTTCAAGGGATACGCCCATGAGTTTGGCCATTTGTTGTAAAAACAGCCCGGTGCCGGATGCACATTTATCCTGGTTGACCCAGTCAGCAAGTTTGCCTTTTTGATTAATTCTTATCACAGTGGTGCTTTCTGCCCCCATATCAACCAGAGTTCTAACCTCAGGGTTAAGGAAATGTATCCCTCTGGCAAGGCATGATGCAAGAGTTTTACGCTGCGAAATATTAGCAACTAATTTTGATCCGGCACCGGTAGCCAGAACAGGTAAACCGTCTTCATCCAGGCCTGCCTGGTTAAGTGCCTTTTTAATTGCAGCGCTGGCTCTTTCATCGATATCATCACCAATAACCTCAGCTCCAGATCCAATTATTCCCTCACTTCCCAAAACAACAGCTTTTATATTAAGGCTTCCAATATCAATTCCTATGGTTTGCATGTTTTACCTGTCCTCTAACATCTCAAAAAACTGCATCAGTTGTTCCCGAACTTCATCTTCAGAATTTACAGTGGGATCGATAATATCACAATCAATAGTAAGCATGGGCACATCAATTTCATTAAGCGCTTCTTTGATCACTTTTATGGCAGCACAAGTATGCCGGCAGCCCATAAAAGCCCAGTAAATGGCTCCATCTACCTGGTACTGCTCGGCGCTTTCAACAATATCAGGTATTGCAGGACCTTTCAAAGGCCCATACATACTTCTTCTTTCGGGTATAAGAAAAGATTTTTGGGCAACACTTCTCAATGGTTTTGACGGGTCCAGCTTGCCATCCGACCAGCGGGTAAACATAGGCTCTGCAACACTTACCGCACCCTGTTCATCGAAAATATTTACCAGGCTTCCAAGTAAATGCAACGGGGGTATAAACAGATTCATTAAACGAAAACGTTCATTTGTAACGGCTCCTTCTTTGTTGAGAATGGATGATTTCAGTTCATCTCTCAGTTTTGTTAAATACTCGATTGCCTGGACTTGACCGGGAAACAAATAGTCTGCCGAAATTAACTCCAGGTATCCCGATATATTCATTGGTGAAGGAACTGCTTTTCTTAATTCATTGATTTCGCGGTACAAGTCTATTTCTTTATTTGTACGCTCGATAATTTCAGAAAGTTTTTCCCAGTTCATCTTTTTCCCGGAAACTTCTTCAAGGAAGGTAACCATTTCCTTTAGCTCACCAATAAGATAATCTAATTCCCCGGGGGAATCCTGAAAAGGATTATCCAGAAAATAACCCGGGCTACCGGTTAATTCCATCAACAACTCACCTGACTTGGCGGTGTTATCACATATAAGGTTGGACCACAAAATAACATCCGGCTTAGGTATTTCTTGCAAGGCAAACATTCCCGCAACCCCTCGATGGGGGGAACATATCTCGGGGGCCAGCCCAAGTTCGGAACCTTTGGCCAATAGTTCGGATTGTTCTTTTAAAAGAAAAGCGGAAAGCCAGGTGGTGGTTTCCATATGCATGGGCACAATATCCATTGCATATAAAACCTCTGTCGGAAAGAAAACTGTATGTGCAGCTATTAATTTGCCTTCCTGGCGTGCCCGATGAATATTATTATAATAATCGGCAAGCATCCGGTAATAAAGAGTCCTGCTTTCTCGTGCCCCAGGTTGCGATCTATTCATTCTGGATAGTAAATTTGCAGTCTGAATAAAAGTCTCTATTTTGGTACTTGTTCCAGCGCTGCTCATCGCTTCCTCGCTTCCAGCATTTCTAAAAATGCCTGCACCCTGGTACGAACCTGACCAGACCCTGAAGTGCCGTATTCGACATCAAGAGATAGTATGGGAATACCGATTTCCTGAAGCCTCTGGGTAATCAAGGGCAAATCATGGGCATAGGGCACGCAATAACGAATGATCTGGCTTATTACACCATCAACCCGGTATTCTCTGATCATCTTTTTAATACGGTCGAAACGCTCTTCAGAAGGCACCATTCGTGCACAAGGGTAGTTATTCAAGTATCTTTTTGAAATGGCTTCCAAAGGCTCCACACCGTCAACCACTACCGGGTCAGACCAGTAACGAGTGCTGGTGCATAATTCGTCTGTTACGACCAGACCACCCAGGTCCTCGATAGACTTGATGAATTCGGGGTTGTTCATCACACTGCCCATTACCATCAGCCTCGCTTCACCATGATGTTTTTCTCGAGATCTGCTTAATTCGTCCAGTAAAATATCAAGATGCTTATTGAATGACTCCTTAGTCATTCTAAAGCTGGCATTAAGCACTTCCATTGTTTCGGAGCCGGATATTGGCGTTTTATCGGCCTTTCGCAATTCATAAAGCTTTTTAAGTTTACCCCGCGCTTCATTGTAGACCTGTATAGAGTTCAAAAGTTTAGCATCATCTATGTGTGTTTCAAGATACTGCTCAAGGGAACTTTTGAATAGTTTTACCTGATCATAATACAAACTATGTGCTCTTGAAGTAAATTTTCGCGGAACAGTTAAAATATGGCTATAAGGTATATCAATATAATGTCTCCATAAATCAAACAAACGCCTGGCACCATCACAGGTCGAGCCAGCAACAACTCCATCTAGATAATCATATTCTCCGCTTATGCCCATTTGAAAACAGCTTCTGGAAAATGAACAGTTATTTATGTACAGATAAGCGTTTGCATCCTCAAGTTCCATCTCCCGGGGATAGCCCGTAATGCGCACCGGTAATATTCCGGCTGCGTGAATAATTTCTTCGGGTACATAAGTGCACAGCCATCCGAATACTTTTTCACCGCGCTGCTTAATTTCAGAAATTTCTTGTGTTTTCGGAAAAGCTTTGTTTACTGCACGAAAGCGTTCAAATGTGGGCAGGCAGGTACTTTTAGTGTTCAATTTTCCTCCAAAAATTTAATGTCTTCATTGACAAAGGCTTTTTTAAATTGATCTATTGGTAAATATAACGTGCCTGTATAGATCATTAATATAAGCCTGGTATTTCTTGTTGGGATAGCTATTCGGCAAAGCTCAGGAGCCGATGGCCAGGTACATAGATAATCTACTTACTAAAATAGCATCGAAGATTTGTATTGTCAATACAGCGTGGCTATTATTAATGCTAAATTCGCAAATAACCTGCCGGATAATTCAGTTATTGCCTGTCGGATAACGGCTCCCCCTGGCCGATTAACGCTTCAGTTATAGCCGGGAGTATAAATATGGTTAACGAGACCAGTGAAAGCCCCATCAATCCGAAGAAGCCAATATCGCCCCAAAAAGATTGGCCGATCATCATCATAGAAATAATTGAAACAGTTATAATCACCCCTGTTTTAATTATACGCTGGCGCAGTCGAATAAATAATACCGAGGTAAAACCTAAAACCATAAGCGCCTGTGCAATGGGCTGGTTCAAGTGTACAAACTCACTTCCGCCGAGAATCCCGCCACCGTAATGCATGTGAAACAACCAGCAAGCAATTATAGGTACAGGAGCCAGCATAAGTGAAGCAATCAGCCAGTCCCTGCGTATAACCTGCACCGAAATGGTTAATATTATCCATAATGCCATTAAAAAAAATGCAACTGCTCCAATCAATAATCCAGTAGCGGGCAAAGATCCACCATAAAATAAAGCCATGATTACCTGTTGAATAACAGGCAGTAGTAGAAAGACTCCTGCGAAGAGGGGCATGAGCGCATAGCCAATCCATGAATAAAGCCAGTCTGGCCGGCCCCGCCACCAGCCCGAAACAGCAACGACCAAAACCACCCCGAATGCAGGTAAAACTACCTGAAAATTGTGCAGTAACCCGGAAGCAAAAAGGGCGGCTACGATAAAGTGGGGAGTTGAAAGCTTTAAGGCATCCTTCATGCTCCCTTTAGAGCATGCTTCATATAGAAGTTGCGCCACCTCTTCAGGTGCACCGAACGACTCGATAGCCTTTTTAGCCGCCTCCTCATCAGATAAACCCTGCTTTTTAAGTTCGCTGGTTTTTTCGTA
The DNA here is from genome assembly GCA_003552785.1 of Dehalococcoidia bacterium. Lineage (GTDB taxonomy): Bacteria > Chloroflexota > Dehalococcoidia > Dehalococcoidales > CSSed11-197 > CSSed11-197. Next base: position 14,730 of record PUOQ01000022.1, on the reverse strand, counting down.
AAAGTGTGAACTAAGCTCACTTATAAGCTGGTTTTCCAATTCTTCTTTCAAATGAAGGCGAGCCCTAACCTGACAGAGATAGTTTCTGAAAACTGTATCCATCAACTAAAGCCTTTCCTAAACTTCACCGGTTTTAAACACAAGATTAATAGCATTGGAAAAGTTTTCCCATGAAGCTCTTCTGTGGCATAAAACCTCCCGGCCTTTTTGGGTTATGGAATAACAACGCCTTTCAGGCCCGCTGGAGGTCGCCTTCCATTCACCTTTTAGCAGCCCCTCGCTCTCTAATTTTCGAAGGACCGGATAAATGGTGCCTTCTTTTAGTTTAAATAACCCATTGCTCCTTTTTTCTACTTCTTTAATAATTTGATAACCATGAGTTGTTTTAAATTCATCTATAAGGCCAAGAAGTAGCATGTCCGTGTTTCCTCTTAACAGATTGGATGTATATTTCGTCATGGCAATTACCTCCCCTTCAATTTGAAATATAGCAACCGATTGCCAGCCTGTCAACACTTTTTAACCTTTACTTTTTACAGTTAATATTCGCAATCTATTTATGGCAAAGCCAAGCTCTATTCCTCTGAACGCAGCAAAATTTCCTGCCGGTTTTTTGCTAAGTACATCAAGGCCTTTCTTTTCAATATCTACAATTACGAGCGTTACTATTTCACCAACGGTTTTCTTTCCATCCATATACCCGCTCGAATAGTATATTGCCTCTCCAATGGCTCTTGTCTGGCTTTCATCGACAACCTGCTCAACGGAACTAAGGTCAACAAGACTTTTTCCAAATCCAATGTAATTTTTCCCTTTGGGCGTAATTTTTAACCTGCGATTACCCTGCCCGGATATTAAACTCCCGGCATCGGGTGATCGCCTGGATATATCACCAAACTGGCTACCCCCCTCAATATTCCGGCTCGTTATGTATTCAAAAGCAATTTTATGTGCTTTATCAGTAAAATCATAAGGTTTATATTCGTTCATACATATAACCTTATCGGCAACATCGAAATAATCCCCTGACCCACCAATGACAATTATGGTAGAAATATCCATTTGTGAGTAAAGTTTTCTTACTTTATCGATAAAAGGAGTGATTGGCTCGTACTCTTTCGCCACCAGTTCCTGCATACGTTGATCTCGAATCATAAAATTGGTGGCGGAGGTGTCCTCATCAATTAATAGCACCCTGGCTCCAAGTTCCAGACTCTCGATGATGTTGGCCGCTTGAGATGTAGATCCACTGGCGTCTTCAGTCGAAAAGCCTCTGGTGCTCTTCCCAAAAGGCAGGTTACGTATAAATGGTGAAATATCCACCTTTTCAATCCGCCGTCCATCTTCCGCTCTAATTTTTACTGCACCCGGGTCACTAACCACAAATTCTCTGCCGTCTCCCGGGATATGATTATAAACTCCCGTTTCCAGGGCCTTTAATAATGTAGTTTTACCATGATACCCGCCTCCGACAATAAGGGTAACTCCCTTTTTTATTCCCATTCCGGTAATAGTGCCGCTATTTAGCAATTTAATGGAGGTTTTTAAAGAATGGGGAGATTCAAACGGGACCACTTGTTCTTTTTCCAGTGGTCGCTGATCTATTCCGCTAGCCCTTGGCAATACCGAACCATTGGCAACGAAGGCTATGAGACCGAGTTTTTCTAACTGCCTTCTCAGAAAATCAGTGTCTTCAGAAATCTCGATATGCCGGAACAATGCCTTTTTATCAAGATTCTCATAAAACAATGAAAATTGCACAATTTCAGGTAACTCGGAGAGAAGCATAATGCATGCAACATTAGAAGCGATTTTTCTACCAATCGCAGGTAACCCAATATAAAACCTTGCCTCAACTCTCTGCTCGTCAATAAATACAGAAGTTCGTTCAAGTATTTGCTGGCCAGGTGCATCCATCGTAATAACACCGCTGTTTCCTGCGCCTCTGTCGTTTCTTTTGCTAAGTTTTTTTATTGCCCGGCAAAACTGGCGGGTAATAAAGTCCCTCAGAGCAATTTCACGACTCCTGGGTAGCAGTGTATTTTCCGGGAAACAGGCTTTGCTCTGCGGCACTATTACTCTAACCAGAGTCGGTGGCGCAAAGGGATCGCTCTGCACACGGTGTATAAACAATTCAAAATTATCAAATTTATAACCACCTTCGATGTCCCTGTAAGCTTTATATCCCCTGCCATCAATTCTATTTAGCCGGTGTCTCAAATCTTTGGCTGTATTCACGTATCACCTCTTTTTCCAAGTTAAACAAACTCTTCGTTACTATTACGGGATTATTAATCTTTTTATTTATTATCCATTCATGGGCAGGTCTTTACTACAAATTATAACTCAGGGCCGCATATCACAATCAAGATACTTCCCGGTTAGATATTTTTCCTCGCTATGTTGAGGTCTTAATTTGTTTTTTGCTTTTTATAACACTCTATCCTTATACTAATTGCAGTTTGTGGTTATATAGCCCTATCTATAAGGATGGTCCTTTCAACACCCTTACTTATAGACTGATTTGATTAAGCCATGATTATTGAATATATCGCTAAAGTAATTGGTGTTTGGTTTATCGGTTTTTTTCCTTACTTTGAAGTGTATATTGCTGTACCGGCAGCAATAGCCATGAACCTGGATTACTTTTCTGCTGTCATCTGGTCAACTCTGGGAAACTTTACAGCCATTCCACTGGTCATTTACCTTCACCGGCAGTTAGAAGAAGTTAGATGGATCGGTGGCTGGCTAAAAAAACTAAGGCAGCGCTCACTGGGACGGTTGGATTACTTTGTGGAAAACTACGGGCATTTATTTGTGCTTCTGGGCACTCCTGTAGCTGGAGCCTGGACAATAGCAGCCATAGCAAGGGTTCTTGACATTCCCCCCCGCCGCCTGATGGTTTACTCCTTTATAAGCATACTGCTATATGCCATTGCTACCGCCTTTATGGTAGACCTGGGCATAAAATGGTTTTTTAATTAATTTGTTTTCAAACAGGAATCGGCTTTAATAATTACTCTATAATTTTCCAGCCTATTCTTAAAGCATGTTCCTTAAGTTCTGAATCGGGGTAAACAGCGCTAGGATTGCCCACGGTTTCCAATACCGGGCTGTCGACTAAAGCATCTCCATAGGCATAACTGTTATCATAATCAATTTCAAGTTTCTGTGCTTTAATATGCTCTTTTAACATTTCAACTCTTTTTCCGGCAAAGCATGCAGTGCCATACAACCTGCCGGTATAGCGGTTATTATTTAACTCCAATTGGGTCCCGATGGCATGTTTAAACTCCAACCTCTCGGCAACAGCTTCTAAATATGGCTGAAACATACCCGATAATACAACCAGGATGTGCCCTTTTTCCTTATGATAATCGATAACTTCCTTCATGCGCGGCCTGAGTTCATTATTACACTTTTCAGAAACAACCCTGGCGTGCTTTGCAACTTCCTCTTCGGTAAAATCTTTTAGTAATATAGCCAGTTTTTTGGTCATTTTGTCACGCAATTTTAGCTGATCCATCAACCCTGTTTTGTATCTAAGCGTGGCAAGAATTAAGCCCGGAGACTCGATTACCAAACGCTCCAATCCCGTTATTCTCCTGGAGCTATGCTTTACTACCTCACGCCAGAAAACTCCCCCACTGCAGCTGAGAGTTCCTTCGAAATCAAATATTGCAAAAATTTGCTTCATATCCCGAGTCCAATCATATTATTCGCTTGCACGGCTCTTAAATATTGACAACTGGACAGAAATATACAAGTTAATCCCCTGCCTTAAATCGTCCGCCTGTATTTGAATATATTATCCCGGCAACAAGCACAAAAACAAATATTATCCATGATGCAGTTGCAACATAAGCAGAAACATCAATAAATAAAGATACAAACCAGCCGGCCAGTAAAATAATGGAAAGAACCAGTAAATAGTTTCCGTCAAAACGAGTCAAAGCCTTTTCATCGTATTTTGCTTTATCTTTATTTTGCCCTGAATTCTTACGGAATTACTCACATCCAGGCTGCATAATGCTGTAAATGATTATAATAAAGGGCAACGAGGCAGCCGAAAGATTTCCTTAAGCCTTGGTACGGCAATTAGCAATCCCGCCCAAAGTATTACCATTAAAGACATGGTTCGACTTGCAGATGAAGCCATGTATTCTGCAAAGAGAAAGCAGAACCACAATACTTAACACCGTAAAGCGGAATTTTACCACCCAGCCGGTCTTATAGTATTCTGATATTACTCCAGTATTTTTGCTGCAATTTACAGGCCAAGGGCTGTACCAATTATGTTTTTTTAAAAACAGCTTTAATTAAAGCACATGGTTTATAATGCCCAGAATTCCGGTGATGATTAAATATATGCCAATTATGTAAGCTATGATTCTTGGCCGGAGAAATACCACGATACCAGCCAGCAGTGTAAGGATAGCAATTACCAGTCCCCATTCCATTGCATTTAACCCCCTCTTATAACATTACAGGCATTATCAGTTAAAAGCAGGTACCTGTCAATACTTTTTTGGGATTTTTATTATAATTTACGGTTAGTATTCTTTGTTGCTATTAACCATTATTTTCAAATAATTATGTTATTGCGCTGCCCGTAGTTCTAATGTTACTGTTAAACAATGATTTACCGCAAGCTGAAACGGTCAGCTGTTTAAAGTTATAATTTAAAGACAATTCAAGTATTCCGGGCTGGTTTACTAACGGGGTTTTTGTGAAATGGAAACATTCAGCTTTGCCATTCAGGGTCTATTTATGGCCGTGGTGTTAAGCATCGGTTTATGGTCATACCTGAAAAAAGTACGGGTCATGGTCTACGAGTTTCTGTCTGTTGTGGTTGGAGCAGTTTTTGGCGCGCTTGCATTTATACTCGCAATCAACTTTGAAGAGGTTTTCTGGCTACTACTTCTTGTCCCTTCGTTACTTTTCATCGCTTTTGGCTGGTGGCGCGTCTTTCGAAGATACAAATCTTCATCTGATTCATAAGAAGTATAAGCTCAAAAATACACAAGCTCTGAGAATGGCTTTCACCTACCCCCGGGTCTCGGATATAATTTAGCCGAATACAATGCTAAATATTAATGATATTTCCAAGTCATATGGCGCCCGGGATTTGTTTAGCGGGATTAGCCTGACTGTCAGTAGAAATGACCGGCTGGCAATAATAGGCCGTAACGGCACTGGCAAAACAACCCTTTTTGAAATAATAGCCGGGAACATAAAACCAGACAGCGGCAACCTGACACTAAAAAAAGGGGCTTCTATAGGTTACCTGCCACAGGATGCAAGAATTGCCGCAGGCAACAACTTGCTGGAAGAAGTTACCAAATCCTGCGACATAATAAACACATTACAGCACCGGATGCGCACTCTCCAGGAAGAAATGGCAACTGAAACCGACGACGAAGCTATAGCCCTGCAGTTGAAAAGCCTGGGAGAACTTCAAAATCTTTATGACCTTAAGGGCGGGTATCATGCTGAGCATGAAGCTGAATTTATCCTCACCGGGTTGGGCTTTCTTAAATCGGATTATACCCGTAAAACCTCGGAGTTTAGCGGGGGCTGGCAAACACGCATTGAGTTGGCAAAACTCCTTTACTGCAAACCTGATATCCTGCTTCTGGACGAACCCACCAACCATCTCGACCTGGAATCGCAATTGTGGTTCGAAAGCTATCTAAAAAAGTATCTTGGGGCGGTTTTATTCACTTCCCATGACAGAACTTTTCTGAATAACACGGCCAATAAGATCGTCTCGATTGAAAATGATGAGGTAATTTTTTATTCAGGAAGCTATGAAAGCTATATAAATGCTCGATTGGTCGAAATCGAAACCCGGCAGGCAGCTGCAGCCCGGCAGCAAAGAATGATAAACCGTCAAATGCGCTTCATTGAGCGTTTCAGGGCCAAGGCAACTAAAGCCACGCAGGTGCAAAGCAGGATCAAGCAAATAGAAAAGATTGAATCCGTGAAAGTTCCCCGTTTAACCAAAAGGATACACTTCAATTTCCCGGAACCTGAGCGCAGCGGCAAAATAGTAATAGACCTTAAAAATATCTGCAAATCCTATGCCCGGAATATGGTATACGAAAACCTGAATCTCACGCTAGATAGGGGTGACAAGGCCGCCATTGTCGGCCCAAACGGGGCGGGTAAATCAACACTGCTTCGAATAATGGCAGGAGTGATTAACTACGACAAGGGAGAACGTGTGTTGGGTTATAATGTAAATACCGGATACTTTGCCCAGTATTATGTTGAAATGCTCTCACCCGAAAATTCGGTTCTTGAAGAATTATGCCTGGTTGCGCCTGATGCGCCTGAAAGTAAATTACGAAAGCTATTGGGGTCCTTCTTATTCAACGGGGATGACGTTGCCAAAAAAGTAGAAGTGTTATCCGGTGGAGAGAAGACGCGCCTGGCGATTGCCAGGCTTCTAACGAAGCCGGCCAACTTTCTTTTGCTTGATGAACCAACAAACCACCTGGATATACCTTCCCGCGAAATTCTTGCCGATGCGCTGGGTGAATATAAGGGCACATTTTGCATTGTTACCCATGACCGGTCCCTTATCAGGGATATTGCCAACAAAATTATCGAAGTCAAAAACGGAACAGTACAAGTGTTTTCGGGTAATTATGATGAATATTTAAGCCTTACTCAAACCAGCCCTTCAAAGGGCACCGAGCCACAAGAAAAATTTAACGACCGGCAGCCCGGAACTGCAAATAACTTTGCAACCAAACGCCAGATAAAAGTACGTGAAGGTGAAATCCGCAATAACCTTTACCGGGCTATAACACCCCTGAACAACCAGATTGCAGAGATTGAAAGGGAGGTTGATTTGGTCAATGGACGAATCAAGCATATGGAGCAATTGATGGCCAGCCCAGCCCACTATCAAGATCCTGATAAAGTAGTTGCAACCAGTCTCGAATACAATACGTTGAAAGACAGGCTTGTTGAGCTTACCAGTAAGTGGGACCGATTGACTGATGAAGCAGAACAGATAAAATCTACGTTCGATCAAGAAATGGATCAACTGCAAAAGTTCAAATGACCGCTTTAAAAACCCGCTACCACCAAGATTAATCAAAGTTTACTATGATAATTATTTGACACGGACTTGCGCTTCGTGCTAATCTTTGCGCCTTATACAAAAAACATCAGAGGTTATGAACTTCAAATAGAAGCAGACACATACAAATGATGTTTATAGCATATTGAGCCTTTGGTACCTCAACCAAGCATCAGCTGCCAGGGCGTTTTTTGTACCTCCCGACAAACGTAACAAACTTTTGCAAATGAAACGTTATTTTATTGATAGGCTTATTTGTATTAAATATATTATAAAGTTTGGGTAACATTCTTTTAAAGGTTTAATAATACAAAGGAGGTATGCTTGAAGATATGACCAAGCATAACAACAATGACGAGATCTTAGGCCAGATATCAAGTCAGGAGATTTCTTCCATGATGGCAGAAAGCCGGGTTTTCCCCCCGCCCAAAAAATTCACTGAAAAAGCAGCTATCAAAAGCATGGAGGAATACAGGAAGCTTTACGAAAGGTCAATTAATGACCCGGAGGGATTTTGGAGAGAGCTTTCTGACCAGTTGCACTGGTTCAAAAAATGGGATAAATTGCGCGAATATGACTTTACAGAAAAACCAGAGGTTCGCCATTTTATTGGTGGCAAAATCAATGTCAGCTACAACTGCCTCGATCGTCACCTGACTACTTCCCGTAAAAACAAGGCGGCTATAATATGGCAGGGTGAACCGGATGAGGAAGTTGTTACCTATACTTACCAACAACTTCACTATGAAGTATGTAGATTTGCCAACGTGCTTAAAAAACACGGCATAAAAAAGGGTGACACCGTCACCATATATCTACCTATGATTCCAGAACTGGCCGTTGCCATGCTGGCTTGTGTTCGTATTGGAGCCATTCACAGTATAGTTTTCGGTGGTTTTAGTGCAGAAGCACTGCGGGACCGCATACAGGACTGTAACTCAAAATTACTTATTACCGCTGATGGCTACTGGCGAAACGGTAAACACATTCATAGCATCCGAAACGCAGATGCCGCTATGAAAGAATGCCCGTCGATTGAAAAAGCCATAATTGTAAGGCGCTTTGATACCGATATCCCCATGCAGCCCTCCAGGGACTATTGGTGGCATGAGGAAATGGAGGCTGACGATATTTCTGCCGAATGCAAACCTGAACCCATGGATGCTGACGCCCCGCTATTTATTCTTTATACCAGTGGCAGCACCGGCAAACCCAAAGGCATCCTGCATACACAGGCTGGTTACCTGCTTCACACATATCAGACTATGAAATGGGTTTTTGATATAAAGGACGAAGATACATACTGGTGCACGGCTGATATTGGCTGGGTTACCGGGCACAGCTACATTGTGTATGGCCCGCTTGCCAACGGCGCCACAAGCTTAATGTTCGAAGGAGTACCAACCTACCCTGCTCCAGACCGCTTTTGGCAAATCGTCGAAAAGTTTGCTGTCAATGTATTCTATACTGCACCGACTGCAATAAGGGCTTTAATGCGGGAAGGCGAAGAATGGCCGAAGGAAAGGGACCTTTCTTCATTAAGACTTCTCGGGTCAGTAGGAGAACCAATCAATCCGGAGGCATGGATGTGGTATCACCTCAATATCGGCCGGGAAAAATGTCCCATTGTTGACACCTGGTGGCAAACAGAAACCGGGGGCATCCTTATTGCACCTTTGCCCGGGGCTACACCAACCAAGCCAGGATCTGCCACTTTACCTTTCCCGGGTGTCGAGCCGGTTATCCTGCGCAATGATGGAACCGAAGCTGGAGTAAATGAAGGTGGCTGGCTTTGCATCAAGAAGCCCTGGCCAGGCATGATGCGCTCCCTCTGGGGTGATCCGGAACGTTTCAAGGCCACCTATTTCAGCCGCTTCCCCGGCTACTACACCAGTGGTGATGGAGCACGGAAAGACGAGGATGGCTACTACTGGTTTATGGGCCGCATTGACGACGTGATCAATGTATCCGGACACCGAATAGGCACTGCCGAAGTAGAAAGCAGCCTGGTTTCCCATCCAATGGTGGCAGAAGCTGCTGTTGTTGGAAAGCCACACAAGATAAAAGGGCAGGCGATTTATGCCTTTGTAACTTTAAATTCTAATGAAAAACCAAATGAAGAGCTGGAAAAGGAACTAAAGATCCATGTTCGCCGTCATATCGGCGCAATAGCAACACCAGAAGTGGTCCAGTTTGCTGATGGCCTGCCAAAAACTCGCAGCGGCAAAATCATGCGGCGCATCCTGGTTAAAATTGCCTCTGGAGATGTTTCCAACCTGGGAGATACATCAACCCTGGCAGACCCATCAGTTGTCGAAACCCTGGTCTCAGGAAGAAAATAGTTATGATTATATGCGCGTGTAGCATTATAGCTGCACGCGCATTTTTCTTTTAACCTCCTCTTTAACGCCTTTACAGTTAAGCTCTACACACCAGAGGCCAAACTTTTCTGCTTTGTTACAACTTTTTCACTACCATTTTGATAATTTTTTACACCTGTTGACTGAATAGTGCGGACCATTTAATATGAAGGCACACAGCATCCGTTTTTCGAAAGACTGCTTGTTTCTTGAAAAACCGGCACAAATTAATTGAGAATCTGAGACCCTGTAATAGTTAAGAAAGTCAAATGCAAATTGAAATTAACCAGACAGCAATTTTACTCATACAAGGCGACATTACCCGGCAATCTACTAATGCTATTGTAAATGCCGCCAACTCTTCATTAATGGGCGGCGGCGGTGTAGATGGCGCTATCCATCAAGCAGGTGGGCCGGACATTTTAAAAGAGTGCGAATTGATAGTGAAGCACAGGGGCAAACTACCCGCGGGAAAAGCCGTTGCTACAAATGCCGGGAATCTCAATGCGAAATATGTGATCCACACCGTCGGGCCGGTATGGATCAACGGCGGTGAGGGCGAGCCGGATTTGCTGGCAAGTGCTTACCGCGAGAGTTTGATATTAGCTGAAAGATTAGAAATTAAAAGCATATCGTTCCCATCTATCAGCACCGGAGCATACAGGTATCCGTTAGACCAGGCAGCCAAAATTGCTATCAACACAGTGGCGGAGTTTGCCAGGGAAGAAGCCCAATCATTAAAAGAAATTGTATTTGTTTTATTTAACGAAAAGGCTTACGAAGCTTACAAAAATGCCCTTTCAAATGTTCGAGTTTAAGGCGTAAAACTCTTATGCGCCCTTTTTATGGACGCAAATCTTTTCTGAGCAAACATTGCAATCCAGATTCTGATTGGCGCCAACATAAAACCTTTCAGGGTGCCTGTAATATGCAGCTTCCCATCTGATGAATAACAAAATGGATGCTATAAATAGACTTATTGCAAAAAAACTTTTTATGAAAACTAATGGAGTAAACATCATCAAAAAATCCCAATTATATATGCGGCAGCTTACGCAACAGCGGTTTTTCATAATCAATGATTGAAAAGGGCAATAAAACAGGATACATATTATGTCGCTAACAGCGTAAAATAAAACAATAAGTATCAATGCCCCGGCATCTATAACACCGGTAAAAAACAACACTCCAATGCAAGCGTTAAGAACGAACCATACACTCCCTACATAAATAACATCCTTAAGCTGTTTTTTCCTCAAATCATTATTTATGCTGGAACCAAAACCGTTCGGGCTATAGTTTGCCTGAAACTGCTTCTGGCAACCCATGCTTTCATGCTTTGAAGGCAAGAACCTGAAAACAAGCTCAGCAGCAAACAAGGCCCATATTCCAAGTAAAAGATAACTAACTGCGTTGCCGCCGTTATAAATGCTTTGAGTAAGAAGCTGGCTGTCATATATGTATATGGCCAGAACAAGAATAAATATAAATGCTCTGGCCGCCAATCTAAAATAATGCAACCTCACCACCCCGTTGGTGTCAGAGGCTGCAGTTGAAGTGTCAGGCAATCGAGTTTTCATAGCTATATATTAATTAAAATACTGTTTAAGGCAGGCTAAAATGATTCATTAGGGGCCAAATTTCAAGGAAATATAATGTTAAGCTTCTTTAAAATATTAAAGTACGCATGTAAACTTGTCAAAATATTTTTACCAGCAACTTGGATTACAACAAGGGCGGTGCTGTCTAAAACAACAGCTTTTACATTGACTTTCATTTAATCGTCTGTGTATCATATGCCAATTCATATAATGTCCCACCAGGGAGCTTGAGGGAACTTGAGGGATCTAATTTTGAAAATTAAATCAAAAACCATGGCAATTATAATAACTCTTCTTGCAATCCTCATTATCCCAAAGGTTTCCGGCCAGCTAGCAAATCTAACCGCAAGCCTTTTTGGCACCTTTGACCCCGATGGTGCCTACTTATGGATTTCTGTTCACCATATCTTTCAACTCATACTTACAGTTTTGCTAATGCTGGTTTTTAAGCGCAACTTGGGATTTTGGGGTTTTAACCTGAATAACCTGAATAAAAGCCTGGTTTATTTCAAGCAATTCGTAATGTGTTCCACAGGTTTTGTTCTGTTATATTATGTAATCCTGTTTTTCTTTTCAGCCACCCCTGGCCCTGGTTATGCGCTTAGTGCAGAAAATATTCTGGGACAATTAGGTTTCCAGCTTTTTCTTTCAGGAACATGTGAGGAGCCTCTTTTTCGTGGTTTTGTCATGATTATTTTATATGGGGCTTTTGCCGGCAGCATAAGATTTGTGAAAACTGATATACCCACTGCGGGAATCATAGCTGCTATTTTCTTTACAGTGGCTCACATCCAGTATTCGATCTGGCCTTTTGAAATTACTTATATAAACCCTATGCAACTGGTGTTGTCATTTGGCCTGGGATTATATTATGCAGTTGTTTTCTACCGTACACGAAGCCTTTTAACACCAATTCTAGCCCATGGATATATAAACTTCTTAATAACCGGACTTGGCTTTCTCAGTGCATATATGGCGGGTTAAGTTTAATAATTTTTGCTATGATGATCATTTAAGATGTTTGATAAATCTGCAAATGCAACCTACGAGCTCACACATGTTAATTAGGCGCCTTGCATCCCAATCGTTACTCATACACCTCATCCATCAGAAATATTAATTAAAACTATGAATCCATCAGTTATTACTGTAGATAATCCTGTAGAGTGCACCATCGTTAAGCGCGTTAACCGTTTTGTAGTGGAAATAAAGATAAATGGTAAATTACATAAGGCGTGTATCAATAATACCGGACGGTTGAATGACTATCTTCTTGAAGGAAGCACCGGGTTTTGCATTAAAAACAAACACCGGTTAAAAACTGAATATCGGCTTTTTGCCATCAAAGAGGGAAACTACGCAGCAATTATTGACACCCAGCTTCAAATGAAAGCGTTTGAAACGATATTGGCAAATCGTCTGCTTCCGTGGATAAAAGAGTGCACTTTAAACAAAAGGAGCCCCCGGCTTGGTGGTTCCGTAATAGACTACTTGCTTGAATGTGGCAATAAAGAAGTTTACCTGGAAGCTAAGAGTGCCGTACTGAGGGAGGGCTGCTACGCTATGTACCCGGACTGCCCTTCAGCGCGTGGCCGAAGACATATTAAAGACCTTGCCATCTTCCAGGCTTCAGGTGGAGCATCAGCTATATTGTTTATCGCCGCCCTGCCCGGGGTGAATTCATTCAAGCCCTGCCGCATGGCAGACCCGGAGCTGTATAATTTGCTGGTACAAGCGCACGACCTTGGTGTAGCCATAAAAGCTATTTCAATACACTACAACCCTCTTGATTGCTCCATATACCTGGTTCACCCGGATCTGCCAGTCGAGCTTTAAGTTTAAATGTTAAAAAGCAGGCAAAGGGTTACCGGTCGCATCTTTTTGCATGCAATAACCACTGTTTTTACTTATTGACTGGAATTTTTTGTGAATTATTTTGGCGTGCAGGCTTATAATGTTGAACAGAAATATTCAAATAGTATACTATGTGTGTTAGTAATTACTAACCTTATTCTGTTAAGGAGCACTTTTCACCATGGAACCAATCCTATATAGCTTAATTGCAGGTGTTTCTACCCTTTTGGGGGCAATACTGTTGGTGTTTTTTAAAAGCCCGGGGAATAAAACTCTGGCTGTTTTGCTGGGGTTTGCCGGCGGAGTCATGCTGGCTATTTCCTTTTTTGACCTGCTCCCGGAAGCCCTTGAATTCGGATCCGCGCTTACTGCTTTAATCGGGTTTTTACTCGGTGCAGGAATCATGTTTGCACTCGACAGATTTATCCCGCACGCCCATCTTTCAACAGACCAGGCTATTGACACAGAAAATGTGCCCGGGGGCCTGAAACCCAATAACCACATACTAAGAATCGGTTACCTGGTTTTTCTTGGAATGGCCTTGCATAACATTCCCGAGGGGATAGCAATAGGAGCAGGTTATGAGTCTAGCCCGGAATTGGGTTTATATATTGCAATCGCCATAGGACTGCATAATGTTCCCGAAGGGATAGTAGTAGCCGGCTTATTAAAAGCAGGGGGATTACCTGTGTTTAAGGTTTTGCTCCTCACGCTGATCGCAGGTCTGATGGCACCGGTCGGCGCTGGAATTGGACTGATATTTTTCAATATTTCGCCGGTTTTCGTAGCAGGGGGAATGGCTTTTGCTGCAGGTGCCATGGTTTACATTGTAAATGACGAACTGATACCTCAATCACATAAGCTAAGCAGCCATATTGCTATTGCCGGGCTTATTGCCGGAATGATGCTTGTCTTCATGCTGCATAGCTAGATATTTATCACAGGCAATCGCCTGGTTGCAGCAAGCTTGCCAAGAATAATTAATATGTATATCAAAAAATGGAGAAGGCAATGAAGCAGTGGTATAAAACCTTATTTGAAAATTACGGACAAAAATATGACCATGAGAGCTTCACTAAAGGAACAACAGGGGAATGTGATTTTATTGAGCAGGAGGTCTGCTTTAACAAATCAATTAAGATTCTGGATATCGGGTGCGGGACAGGCCGGCACTCAATCGAATTATCAAAAAGAGGTTACAGGGTTACAGGGATCGATTTATCCGATTCCCTGCTTGCAAAGGCAAGAGAGAAAGCTGAAAAACAAGGCCTTACAATTGATTTTTTGAAATGTGACGCAAGGGCTTTGCCTTATCGTAACGATTTTGACCTTGTAATAATGCTTTGCGAAGGCGCTTTCCCTCTAATGGAAACGGATGAAATGAATTACGAGATACTCAAAAATGCAACCAAATCTCTCAAAGAACATGGAAAATTCATATTCACAACGTTAAATGGCCTTTTCCCTTTATATCATTCTGTTGAAAAATTTTGCGCTTCTAATATTGAGCCGGGAAATGCCGCTTACAGGTGTAACTCCTTTGATTTGATGACTTTTCGGGATCACAACATCACAGAAGTTAAAGATGATGATGGCAATTTCAAGAAGCTGGAATGTAATGAGCGTTATTACGTTCCCTGCGAAATCACCTGGTTGCTAAAAACACTGGGGTATACAAAAATTGAAATTTTTGGGGCAAAGCTCGGAGCCTTTTCCAGAAATGATGCACTGACTACAGAAGACTATGAAATGCTGGTTATAGCCGAAAAATGATGCTGTTCTTATTTACGAAAAATTGTGGCGAGATTCTGATACTAAACAT
>PUOQ01000046.1 GCA_003552785.1 Dehalococcoidia bacterium | reverse complement strand
TTCAAACCCTTTCGGTATTTTAGGAAATAAAGACGGGAATTAATTGCTTATAAGCATATCATGTGGGAAAGAAATAAGCAAATATTTCCCGTGTCGCTGTTGAAATGCTGTTACGGGGAAGGAAGAGGGATGTGTTTGGCTTACTGCACACCCTGCATTGACTCTCTAGTGCTTCCGGATCTTGTTGAAATCTCCGCTAACTGTTATTAGTGATAATTGCCGCTGATTCTTTGCTTAGAGAAGCTTGGTTAGCTCTGATTTTGTAACGTTTTGGGGGCGCCATTTCATTTTACCGTTTACACCGTGGTAATATGTTTTTAGCTAAAGGGGAACACCGTATTTGGCCCGGTTTTTGCGAACCAGTGCAGGTATTTTTACAGCTTTAATGAATCATAATACTGACACCATGAGTTAAGCTTGCATTTCAAATAACATTACATTCACCTGTAGATGTGTCGGCTTAAAAAACCTCTTAGTGAAAAACACCGGTATTTGCCTTTGCTGCAATCAAAAACGCCTTGATATAATGATGAGTCGCTTATTAAGGAAGTGATCTAAATTGAACCCTGAAAACCTTTGCCACGGCTGCATGGAAGAATTGATGCCTGATCCGGTATGTTCGGGCTGTGGGTACGATAAAAACACACCGCCTGAGTCCCTTCTGCACCTTTCCCCGGGACAGGTGCTACACGGCAAGTACCTGCTGGGCCGGGTACTGGGCCACGGGGGCTTTGGCATTACCTACCTGGCCTATGATCTGACCTTAAACCTGAAACTTGCCATCAAGGAATACATGCCCCAGCACCTGGCCACCCGTACCGGTTCTGACCGGGACGTAACCCTGTACAGGCAAGAACTGGAGGTCGATTATGCCGGAATTAAAAACTTTTTAAATATTGTATTAGGGGGAGATGAATATTTTTAGAACACCTTTACTTGAGTTTGCTATTATACTATGTTCAATTTTTGGTTTGATTGGCGCAATTTTTAGCTTTGACTTACCAGTTGTCAGAGATGCTATTGCAATAATATTTATTATTTATGGGATAATATGCTTTCCATATAAAAAAGTAGATCAATACCTTAGACCAGGATTGGGCACCGGCTGTGTAATTATAACATTTTCAGGCATCTTGTCCTATTTCCTTTATAGTTGGTGGTTTCTGCCGGGTGCCATTATAGGTTTTGTGGTAGCAGGGTTAATTAATGCAAAATATGATAGATATTAACCATACAGCGCCAACTAAACTTAATGGTGTCTGATGAGAACAACACAAGGTACCATAATCCAGGCTCGGTCATAATACCAAATGAAAGGATGTTACAATGGTGCTCTTGGTTCTCATTATAGCTTTTGTATTTGCTAACATGTGTAGTAATTTTGCAGAAAGTAAAGGGTTAAACCCCATAGCCTGGGCCATTGCTGGTTTTTTTATCTCTATATTAGTTTGGATCATGGCCATTGGTGGTTTTTTTATCTCTATACCCTTTCCAATTGGTTTAGCTTTTATGCCGGATTATAGAAAAATAAAGAACAGTTCCACCATATATATGTAGAAAATTTAAACCTCAAGAGGTTTTTTAACTATACCAATTGATTAATTTTATTTAGTTTCATTGTTGTGTTATATCGATGATAATGTAAGGCAGGAATACTATGCATTAATTATTACAGCTGTCACAAGAAATCAGGGTATTATTCGATCAGAATCCAAGAATTTAAGTGGCACACGATCAGCTTATTTAGCCTATAACGGATATGGCTGCTTTGAAGCAATAGCTTCTAAGTTTTTGAAAAGCTTACTGGCAAGAATAGATAATGAATAATAGTAAAGCAAAGGATGTGTGTTTCTGTGGGTAAAACTATTTTTTTAAGGACAAATAAAACAAAGCCAATTAATATTTATATCTTGTTTATAGGTGTTTTTTTTGTTTTGATCTTTTTTCTCTCAGGTTGTACAAAACCCATACATGATGCTGCTGCAGACGGTGATGTTGCTAGCATAAAACAACAGATTAACGACGGGGAGGACGTCAATGCCAAAGGAGCAAATGACTGGACCCCACTGCATTCTGCTGCTAACGAGGGACAGTCAGGGGCGGTGAAATATCTGATAGAAGCAGGTGCTAACGTAAACGCAATACAAGAAGATGGAAGGACACCCCTGCATTATGCAGCTTCACATGGTCATATTGATGTAATCATACTGTTAGTAGAAAATGGCGCAAACATAAATGCAGTAGGCATACGAGGAGAGACTCCAATTAGTATGGCGCAAATGTTTGGTCGAACAAAAACAGTCGAAGTGTTAAATGAGTACGCTGAAGATAATAATGTGATTCGCAAAGTCGATAATGATAAGAGCTATGAAGGTGAAACAAAAGATGGTTTACCGCATGGTCAGGGAACGATAGTGACCCCTGAAGGTAAATATGAAGGTGAATTTGCTGACGGGCAACCATCGGGACACGGCAAATTAACCATGTTTGATGGGAGCCAGTATATAGGTGAATTTAAAAATGGCAGATTTCACGGACAAGGGGAACTAAAATCGCCGGACGGTTTTCAGTACAGTGGGAACTGGAAAGACGGAAGATTCCATGGTTATGGGAAAATTATTTATGGTAGCGACAGTGAATGGGCAGGTGAAAAATATGAAGGTGAGTGGAAGGACGGGTTGTTCCACGGCACAGGAACTTACACTTTTGTTGATGGTGAAACATTAACTGGTGAATTTGTAAATCATGAATATGTTGGCCCATAGGTGCTGTTTTAATATCCATAAAGCAGCCCTGCTGCCTATATGGGTAATATTTTGCAAGCAATTTGATGCTTTGAATGGTTACATCATAAAAGATCAGGAAAGCACTACAAGACGCTTTATCATTTTGCAGGATTATTTGAACCATGGCAGCCATACAGCGTTTTTGACGTGCTGCTCATCGTTTAACTGCACCACTCTTATTTAATTTATTGATCAGCTCAACCTCTAGTTTACTTGTTGCCTATCGTTAAACATCCTGAACAAGGATATTTTCTATAAAAATTGTTATGACTGCAACAACAAAGAACCACCAGAAAGAACCTAACAATAATACCAAAAGACCGCCTAACAACACAGCTATAACTGTTGCTGTCATGGTTTTAAAAAGCATTAGCTTGCCTCCTCACTCATTTATATATTTTTGATCTGGCTGTAAATGAAGCGTAGAACAACTCCAGCTTTGGGAAGGAAAACAAGAGTTTCGAGCCAGATCTTTCAAGTTCAGCATGGCTCAAGTGATGTTTTTATTTAAATCCGCAGCTGCTGCAACGAATCATGTATTCTGCCTCCGTTAAAGTAGTATTAATTAAACACTGCAAGAAATATGCATAGATTAAGCAATTTTACTTGTGTCTGATTCTCAGGTGTAATATTTGAAAGGATAGCGTAAAGCAGTTTATGCAATATTAAATCTTTATTCTTCAATGCTAATAAAAGTCCTGCAAGATCAAACAATCTAACATTGTTTATCGCGGGCAATGTAAAAACTAAAAGAAATAATTATATCAAGTTGATATGAGTTGATGTGTTTTGAAGGTAGCTCTAATTATAAGCATTAAAAGGTTGGCCCGCTACCGCGGGCCCTCCGCGGCTCACCTGTCATAACCCGGCCAGGTCAGCCATCTGTAACCGCTCGTTCACTCTGCAGCTCTCCACTCCGGCTTAAAGCTTGCTCGGGGCACCAGCCCGGCAAAAACCGGCCGGTCTTACGCGCCCTGCGCGAGCTTACGCCTCTATTCCGCGCTGCAAAGTTCTACTCGCTCTCGCTTGCGCCCGTCAACCTGGCCAAGCCCGCCAGGATAACGGACTACAGCTCACAAAACACTTGCAAGGTCGGCCTGCTCCGCAAGGCCCTCATCTATACGCTCCGGCCTGCCTCTTACCCTTCGCTCCGGCCCAGCTGCGCATAAACCGCTCCGCCTGGGTCTGCACTCCGGGCAAGAAGCAGGCCTCCTGCGGTCTAGCCCGGAAGCTTTTAATGCATGTCATTAAGGGTGGTTTTCTTATCTGCAATGCAATCTGCTTACCGCTAATGTCCCTATTTTCATTCTATCCCTAACCTCTTCTATCCCCATTCTTAACACTATCCCTTTAGCAGTTGACCATCATCTTGTTTATGTAAGTCCTGGTGCTGGGCTTTGCAATATTCCAGGTGAAATTAGCACTCCTGCCAAAAAAGCTTTTAAGCCTTTAACGGGCGTTCCCGGCAAAAAGCGGCCGGTCGGGCTATCCGCTCCAATTGGCCGCACAAACCACGGGCCAATTCCGCTGCTATCCCTAACGCGAAAAAAGGAAGCCGCTTGCGGACTTAAACCTGGCCAAAAAGCAGACCAGGATTAAGCCCTGCGCTCCACAGTTCAAAGGTGAAGGCCCCGGCCCGGTTTCACCCTGCCATATTGCGCCAGGGTCAAGCCAGGCCTCTCGCTGCAGCCTAAACCTGCCAGAGACCGGCCAGAATTGGGCTTACGCTCACAGAGGTCAAAATCAAAAGATCCGCTCCGTGGCCATCACCCCGGCGAAAACCAGCCCGGGTGAAGGCCTCCGCTCAAAAGATTAATCGGTTGGCCTGCTCCGCAGTCCTTTTAATATATCCCGCCCGGGCTGGTTGCTGGTCCAAGCTCCACCGCGGCGGCCCAGGTCCGGCACCGCCTGACCAAAAACCGGCCAGGCTTGCCCCGCATGCCGGCCCAGGGCCTGGTCCAGGCTAACGCCTGGCCCCCAGTCGGCTGGCGCCGTCTGGCCGCGTCTCGCATCACGTAAAAGGGGCAACTTCAGCGATAACAGCACATTATGCAATCGGCCGCAAAAATCGCAAGTAAGCCTCTTACATAATGGGCGGTTATCGTAAGTTGCCTTTCGTATGCAGGGTTTTGTTTTCGCACCCCACCCTTTTCGACAGTCTATATCAAAGAAAGGCCATAAGGATTTCTTTGACGTCTAAACTGTAATCAGCATCAGTTTAATTCCCCGGCCTATGTCCTACTTTTATTAACCCGCAAAAACTCATCCCTCAGCTCAGCAATATCGGTGTATTTCTTAAGATGACTCTCCAGAGCCGGCTCAAAGCTTTCATGCAGTTTATCCAGGCTTTGGGCGTATTCAAGAACCTCGATGGCCCGGTCGACCCCTTCGCTTTTAAAGAGCGCCTTTGCCAGCCATATCCAG
>PUOQ01000090.1 GCA_003552785.1 Dehalococcoidia bacterium | reverse complement strand
CTGAGAATGTTTGATTTATGGGTGCTTACAGTTTTGATGCTCAGCGAAAGGGTGTCTGCAATTTCGGTAAGCTTTTTCCCGGAGGCTATAAGCAGCATTATCTGGTGCTCCCGGTTGGTAAGGTTTTCATGGGGTTTTGAAAAACCGGTGTCAAGGTAATCTACAAGCAGGTTGGAAATATCCTTGCTTATATATCTTTTGCCGGCAACCAGGGCTTTAATGGCCGACATCAACTCTGTTGATGAGGAATTCTTGTTCAAATACCCCGAAGCCCCCGATTTAAGCGCCCGGACCGCATATTGCTCTTCGGGGTGAATGCTTAAAATAAGAACCGGTGGATGGCTTTCTTTTTTCTTGATTTCCTCCATCACCTCCAGGCCGTTCATGCCGGGCATGGATATATCAAGCAGGATGAGGTCATATTTATTGTGGGATATTTTTTTTAAAAGCTCCGGCCCGCTGCCGGCTTCATCAATTTTATAGAAATGCTGGTTTTCATCGTGGATGATCTGCATCAACCCTTTACGTACAACGGGGTGGTCGTCGGCAATAATTATTCTTAACATTTTTTGTTTGTCCCTTCCGGCATCGGGACACTTATTGATACCCTGGTGCCCTTGCCCTCATAACCTCTTATGGCTACCTTTCCATTCATGTAATGCACCCTTTCCTTTATTCCAAGGATGCCAAGTGAGTTTGGAGCAGAAATTTTGTCACCCGGAATACCCTTGCCGTTGTCTCTAACCACAAGCGTTAATCTGCCATTTTCCTCCTTCAGGCTGACTTTAACCCGGGTTGCCTCAGCATGCCGGTAAACATTGGTTAGCAGCTCCTGGAAGATGCGGAATATGCCTATATTGATCTCCTTGTCGTTTGGTATTTGTGTTGAGTTTGAGGTGCAGATGCAGCTTATCCCGGTTGCTTTTTCAAATTCCCGGAGATGCCAGCTGATTGCTTCAAACAAGCCCAATTCGTCAATCAGCCTGGGCCTCAATTCAGCTGAAGCGCCTCTGATTATCTGGGAAATAGCATCGATAGTTTTTATCATCGATTCAGTTTTATTCACCAGCTTCTGCTGTTCGGCTGGAATTTTTACCGAAAGCCAGTTTACATCCATTTTTAAGGCGGTAAGCATTTGCCCTACTTCATCATGAAGTCGGTAGGAGATTCGCCTCCTTTCTTCCTCTGCCGCCTTTTCCAGGCGTATTGCCAGCTTCCTTATACTGGCGTATGCTTCATTCAGTTCCTTTTCAGCCTTTTTCCTCTCAGTAATATCCCTTAAGTACACCACATTGGCCGGCCTGCCATTGTACCGGGTTAAAGCACTGGTAATTTCACAGGGTACCCGGGTGCCATCATTGCGTATCAAGTTTACTTCATACAAACCCGGCAGAGACTCGCCTCTTAACCTTCTGCGGTATCTATCCATGCCGCTTCTGCGGTGTTCGGCGGAAAGCAGGCTGTAAAATGGCCTGCCCAGGAGTTCTTTTTTGCAAAGGCCTGTAATGCGTTCAAGCTGGCGGTTGGCAAAGGCGATTACACCCTCCTGTTCCCCGGTATCTACCAGCATCACTATAGCTTCGCCGACTTCCCCGCTTAATTCGACCAGGGCACGGTACCGTTCTTCACTTTCGGCGAGTTGTTTCTTCCTTGATTTTTCCTGCTCGAGGTGTCTTAAGAAGCAAGTAAATTCATGCAGGCTTTTATCCTGGCCGGCAATTTCACCCGGTGGTGTGTAGTAGCAATTATCTAAAATATCTGCCTTCCATATGACCTGCGGGTAGACCTTTAATATTTCCATGGTAGTGACCGGTTCAAAGCTGCCAATGTCATACTGGGAAACAAAAATGACAGGGTGGCGTTTAGATGAAATGGAATTAAGCCTTGAGACAAATCCTGCCAGTTTCTCCGAACCGGGCAGCACATTTAATGCCCGGCCTGTGTCCAGGGTAACACTCAGGGCATTGAACCCCTCGTTTAAGGCTTTTTCTGCCTCATTTTCAATAAGTTTCAGCGCTTTTTCAGGATCAAACCGGTTATCCGGGGAGAAGGTTTCATTTGAATCCATGATTAAAAGCCGGCCGCCTGAGATGTAGCCGGTGATATCAAAGTTGCCGGGAAAAAGGCCTGTTAATTCATCAATTGTGCTGGAATGGGTGATATACAGGCACTTGTGGTTGGAATCAAGGCCAGCCTGTAAAAAGGGAAGGATGCTTTCCAGCCAGTCGGTTTTATTTTCATACAGAAGGCACAGGTGGTCTCCCGGCTTCAGGCTGCGGTATTGCTCATAGGAAGAGACAGGCCTTTGCGCGTAATTGAGAAACTTTGCGTTCTGTTTTGCCTTTACTTCAGGTGCCAGTGATTTCTTGTTTGACATCCACCTTTTTCCTTCCCTTAAATCGACCTGTTACAGAAATATATACCCCATAATATTACATGCTATAAGAGCATATGTGGAATGTCAATCATTTGAATCACAGTATTGCATCGATTATAAAATATGTGCTCGTTATAATGATAAATACTTTTTGAAAGCCAGGGTTCAGAAAACAGCGCTTTATGTTTTTTTGA
This sequence comes from Dehalococcoidia bacterium, assembly GCA_003552785.1. Lineage (GTDB taxonomy): Bacteria > Chloroflexota > Dehalococcoidia > Dehalococcoidales > CSSed11-197 > CSSed11-197. The sequence continues at coordinate 2,653 of PUOQ01000090.1, read as the reverse complement.
CGTCCGGGGCCAAATGTAATAAGATTAGTTTACATAAAAGGAGTTAAAATATGGATTCTTCGCGCCGCTGGCTCGTAATATTTGCCTGTGTTGTTGGCGCTCTGGTGGTTGCAAGCACGGTGCTTGCGCTCATAACCTCCGGAAAAGAGGCCGATTTGCTGCCAGAAGGCACCCCGGAGGGCACCGTGCAGCGGTACCTTGTCGCCCTGCAGGAAGGGGAGCTCAGGCAGGCTTATGACTACCTGCATTTCGATTCCTCTCAGAGGATAGAGTCTTATGACGACTGGCTCGACATGGTATCGCGCGGGCGTCCGGCGGTCGACATGTCTTCCTGGAAGGCGACTCTTGGCAGGGCTTCCGTTGGGGAAGACACTGCCAGTGTTTCCGTAACCATCGAAACCTTCCGCCCCTCCGGCCCCTTCGAGAACCCGGTTCGAAGCCAGCAGATAAACTTCGAGCTTGTTCTTTTGGAAGATAACTGGCTTATTGCTTCACCCGTATATGTATACTGGCTTTATTAAGGAGGCTGCCTGAAAAATGACCATAATCGGTTTTCTGCCCATGCTTATTTTTATCATCATCATAATCGGGATAGTTCTGGCAGTCCGCCAGAAAAATGATTCCGGAGGGGGAGAGGAAACCGCCTCCATTGCCAGGCATATCTGGATTTATCTGATAACCTTTGTATTTCTGGGCATCTTTGCTGCCGGAATCGGCCAGCTTTTGACCCTTCTTTTCGATATCACCATCAAAGCCTCTTATCTAACTCAGGTGGGCCGGGACGCCTTCAACCTGCAGCTGTTGAGCCTGGGGCTGGCGATGACGGTTATCGGCGGGCCGCTGTGGTTTTTATTCTGGCGCTCGGTTCAGCGAAGGGCCGGGGGAAACCGGGTTGAAACCGGTGCCGTAATCAGAAAGCTGTTTCTCAATTTTGTCATGCTTCTTACCGGGTTGATGGCACTTGCCGGCGCAGCTGAACTTTTAACCTGGCTGATGGGCGGTGCCCCGCTTCAAAGGTTTTCATCCTCCAGCCTGGCGGTTTTGATCATCACCGTGCTTATCTGGGTTTATCATCTGAGGGTTTCAGAGGGTGAAGGCCACCCCTCCGCCCCGGCACAGACCACCCGCAGGTGGTATGTGTATTTCCTTTCCGGCTTCGGGCTTGTCTGGCTGGCCTCCGGGCTGGTGCAGATCATAAACGCCGCTGTAACGAGCATTCCGGCACAGGGGGATGTGCTGGTGGAGGGGCATTTCTTTAACGAAGGCACCCGGGCAGCGGTTTCGCAGGTTCTTCTGGGCGGCGTCGCCTGGTATTTCCACTGGTTTCGCATGGCCCGGGATGATGCCGGCTCGACACTCAGGCAGGTTTATTTTTATGTGTTTACCATTACCGGAGGGGCGATTACCGCCCTTGTTTCTGCAACCGTTATTTTCTACCATGTTCTGGAATGGTTGTTCGGTGGCACTCAGGCAGGTGCCTGGGAGCATTTCCAGTTCCTTGGCTGGGCTGTTCCGGCTGCCCTGGTTGGGGTGGCCATCTGGGGTTACCACTCCAGCCTGGCACGGGAAGAAGCCGGAGAGGTGGGGGAAAGGCGGGGAACTGCACAGCGTACGCATTATTACCTGATGTCCTTTCTGGGGCTGGGCACTGCCGTTGCCGGCTTAATTACCCTGTTTGGATTGCTGCTTGAACTTATCATAAACGCCTTAAGCGCTCCGCTGGCGGTCTCGCCCGGGTGGTGGACAGGGCAGGCGGCGTTGTGCCTGTCACTTCTGCTGGTGGGGGTTCCACTGTGGCTGTATTACTGGAACGGGGTGATACAAAGGGTAAAATCCGGCGGCGCTTCCGAATGGAGGGCGGCTTCCAGGCGGATCTTCCTGTATGTTGTCATCGGCGCATCCATTATTACTGTTGCGGCCGGTTCAGTTAACATAATATATCAACTGCTAAACGGGCTGCTGGTGGACGGGTTCGGTATAGACGTGCTTCGCAATTCCAAATGGAGCCTGCAGACCCTGTTTGTGGCAGGAGCGCTGCTGTGGTACCACTGGCAGGTGATGAGGGCGGACCAGAAGCGGGGTGCAGAAAAGCAAATTACCCGCCGGCGGGTAACCCTTCTTACCGATGACCCGGGCAGAGAGCTCGCAGACAGGCTGGAAGACAAACTCGGCTATAAGGTAAAAGTTTTGAAGCGGGAAGGCGGGCAAGGCCCGGCTTTTCAAATGCTTTCAGACGAGGAAATCGAAAGGCTGGCCGGGGAGGTGGCGGCATCCCCCGGAAACAATGTTTTGCTGGTGGTTACCGGTGAAGAAACCCGGGTGATAGGGTACCGTGAGGCTTGAGCACGGTAGGGGCTCCAGGGCAAAAGCGCTAAAACAGGCCTTCCTTTTTGAGGTTAAACACCATAACCCGGTGGCCCTTTTGTTTTAGACGGTGCCGGTTGATGGCGATTGCTTCGGCATCATGGTTGCGGCCTGAAATAAACATGACATTACCACCCCTTCCCACCGCATCCAGTGCGGGCCTGAGGGCCTGGGTGGCCGGGTTTCTGGCTGCAGTGTCGTTAAGCGCCAGGTATTCAAGCTCCAGCAGCTCGCCCAGACGCCGGGCAGGCCCCGGTTCGGACCCTTTCAACCGGTTGATGTTGCCCCT
>PUOQ01000053.1 GCA_003552785.1 Dehalococcoidia bacterium | reverse complement strand
TGCATTTTTCGGGCTGTAATCGGGAAACTCTTTCTTTGCCTGACGCACTTTCTACCCCTGGCCTTTTCTTGTTAATCGATGCATTATGGCACAATTATCCAGTGATAAACAATAAGCTGGTTTTTTCGCCACATGATTCAAGCGCCCAGATCCGGGTTTTCCAATATTGGCAAGTGCAGTCTTTACGTGAGGGGAAGTGCTTAATTCGGGGCATTGACGCTGCCTGAGTGCATGCCTTATCCTGTACGCAATAAAGGAGGTGGCTGAATGGTCAAACATAGAAATCCAGTTCTTGTTATCGTTTTTAGTATAATCACCCTTGGCATCTACACAATCTACTGGCTGGTCTCAACAACAAATGAACTCAGAAGGGTGACAGATATAGCTCCAAACCCCTGGTTTTTGCTATTCATTTTACTGCCAATAGTAAATATTTTTGTTATGATATGGTATTACTGGAAGTACAGCAAGGCAATTGGTGAAATTTCGGGTTTTGAGCCTGTATTGCTTTTAATTCTCTGGCTTATAGTTAATCCGATAGCGATAATAATTTCTCAAATACAGCTAAACAAAAAGGCATCGGCTTCCGTTTAGGCCAGGTCTCGTGTAAAAAAACTGGAGCCGGCTTTTTTTGCCGGCACTATAAACCTTACCGGAAATGATATCGGTTAAGGTTGCGGGCTGTGATTCCGCCAGAATCGATATCATTTCAGGTGGGGGCACTTACATCGGCTGCTTCTCTTATTAACCTAACGTTTCAATTTCAACAGGATTTTCGGTTGATAATATCCCAGTAGGCTCCCCGTGCACCATTTTTTATCACTCGGCATAAATCTTCTGAGTCAGCATAGTTATAGCTTGCCTGTTCGGCCCGGGGGGAGAGGAACACAAATCGGGGATCGCCATTAATGAGGCTGCTTACAATATCTGCAGCTTCATCGCCCAGATGTGGTGATATATAAAACTCAGGACAGTGCGTCCATTTACCCCCTTTGTGATAAAGCTCCTGCCTGTCCTTACAGGCTGCATCTTTACTCAGCGGTGTACCTGGATATACCCTGACTCCGGCGGCTATCCCGGAAAGGGGCACATCGAGTTCCTTAATACCACTGATGGTTGCTTTGACTGTATCGCGCGTTTCGCCGGGGCCACCTGCAAGGAAATCAAACATATACTTAAAACCATGACCCTTGAGTATCTTTACCAGTTGCTTAACATCTTCTGTTGTGTGGTTGCGGCCAAGCCTTTTTAGCTGCTCATCGTGCAGTGAGTCAACACCGAAATTGATACCCGAACAACCAGCACGTTTCATCAATCCGGCAAGCTCGGTGTCAAATGAAACAGGGCAGCAGTAGGTATACCATTTGAGCTTATCGCCCAGCCCTGCTCGTATTATCGCCCGGCACACCTCTTTGGCGTGTTCAATGGGCAAGTTGAACTCGCTGTCACATAAGTGTAACCAGGAAACCCCCTGGCTAATGAGGTTTTTAAATTCCAAAACAACCTTTTCGGGAGGCCGCATCCGTATTTTGTTGCCCTTTATCACCGGATCGGCACAGTAGATGCATTCCTGGTAGCAGCCGCGCTTGGTTTCGATGCCGACTATGGCCCCTTCTTCCTGGTATCTCCTGTTATTAAAAAACTTTCTTTCCGGTGCAGGCAAAAGTTTCAAATCTGCATAATTAACGGGGTTTGAGGCCGGTTTATCGCCACGCCAGTAAACCAGGCCGGGTATAGTTGAAACATTTTTGTTATTCAAAAGGCAGCCAACCAGCTCCGGCATGGCCTCTTCACCGTCCCCGGAGATGCCAAAGTCAGCCCTTGTCATGCCTAGAATGGCTTCAGGCATCACAGAAAAGCCGCCGCCGCCCAGAATAACATGCGCTTCGGTAAAACTTCTCACCTTCCTTACAACATCGCAAATCCAGGGCAGGAAGGATTTCCGGGTGCTAAAGGAGCAGTCATCTGTATTACGCACCGCAAGCCCCACCGCAACCGGCTCGCAGTTTTTAATCTCCTTCTCAATGGCTCCGGCCCAATCCTTTTCGAAAGAAAGATCCAGTACTCTTACACAGATTCCGGAGCCAGTCAGGGCTTCAGCCACGTATTCCATTCCTACCGGGCTAACCGGAGGCCTGGAAATGTTGGTGTTTATCAGCAAAACTTCACTTGCCATTTAATACCTGTTACCTTAAACCAAAAAAGGCCCTGTGGCAAGCGCTTTGACCGGGCCTTCACTGAAAAGTATAATGAGCATGAAGTCAAAGATGCCGGTAATAATTACGCTAAATTAACGCCAACCGCAGACATAACAGTTGCAAACATTGGTATTATAGTTTTTTAGCGCCTGTAGCTCAGTGGATAGAGCACCGGTCTTCGGAACCGGGTGTCGTGGGTTCGAATCCCCCCAGGCGCGCCAGTTTTTTAAAGAAGCTGTCTTAAAGTATTAAACATTTCTGGCTTCGACCCCATCACGCCATAAACCACCAAGCTTAACTTCAGTAATGGTATTATACAGGTCAACGTTGCTTTCCAGATATACACGAATGTAGTTCGGCGTCAATCCAGACCATACACCATTAGAAGAAGCCTCCCACAATACCGGCATAACCCGGCCCTTATTCTCCAGCATGAAATCCCTGGCTGCCTGGTCTGCCAGTTTGAGCAATTCCGCCTCACGCTCCTTAATAACGCGTGAATCTATATGCCCGGGCATCCCCCAGGCAGCTGTCAAAGGACGCCTGGAATATGGAAAAACATGGATCCGGGCAAAACCTGCCCTGCGGCAAATATCAATAGTATCGAGGAAATCTCTCCCCGTCTCACCCGGAAAACCGGTTATTACATCGGTGGTTATTGAAACATCTTTGACTTTACTTCTTATCAGTTCCAGTGCAGCCAGATACTCCTCAATGCTATATCCCCGCTTCATCCGCTCAAGCACTTCACTGCTTCCGCTTTGAAGCGGTAAATGAAAGTGCGGAGCCAGGCGATTATCCTCCCAGAGCCGGGTCAAAGCAGGGTTAATCTGCTGCGGCTGCAAAGAAGTCAACCGCAACCGCTTTACGCCTGTTTCCTTTAGGACCCGCTTGATAAGATCGTTCAGGCTATGATCTTTGCTATAATAACAACCAACTTCAGTACCGGTTAATACTACTTCCTGAAAACCAGCGGTAAGCCTGCTTTTAATTTCTTGGATAATTTCACCAGGGGGGCGGGATGAATATCCAGGCCTTACCGAAGGTACGATGCAATAGCTGCACCTGGCGGCACAACCTTCCTGTATCCTTATTAAAGACCTGGTGCGCCCGAAATCTTTCATATTTAAAGCATGGGACTGCCCTGAGCCATCAAGGCACCCGCATTCCTTTAGCATTGAAACAATATTGTGCTTTTGGTTATTTGATACAATCAACATATCCTTATCCAGAGATTGTAATTCTTCTGGATTGCGCTCGGCGTAGCAACCGGTTGCAACAAGCAGTGCATTCGGGTTAATGCGCCTGATTCGCCTCACCCATTGCCTGACTTTCCGGTCGGCCACATGAGTCACCGTACATGTATTAACCACGCAAATATCAGCCCCGTATCCAGTTTTTACCGGCCGGCAGCCAGCCCGGGCAAAATCAACACTCAGGCTTTCTACTTCAGACTGGTTGAGTTTGCAACCAAAAAATTCTATGTAAACTTTACGGGCACTCTTCTCCATGTGTATCACTATCCTATATGCATTATGCCGACAGGCATACTTATTTATTATAGCAAAAGAAATGTTTTTCTAATTAAAAGGCTTACAGTTTCTACAAACGTCAATTGCCAGCAGCAACAATTCAAATATAACAAATTGACGTTTGGGTTATTTTGTTGCTAGAATCCTTTAACGCTTATCGCTTTTAAGGCCATGCTAACGATGTCAAATTCATTTAATCTAGGCCCTGTTACCCTGCACTGGTACGGCATATTTATTGCACTGGGTATTATATGTGCCATCTTATACGCCCTGTATGAGACCAGGCGCCGCGGTGAAAGCGTCGACCATATTTTAAACATGGCTTTAATTGTTGTTCCCATGGGAATCATTGGTGCCCGCCTTTACCATGTGATTGACTATTGGGAATACTACAGCCAGAACCTCTCGGCAATAATCGGTGGACAGGGGCTGGGGATTTTTGGTGCTGTTATAGGCGGTGCAGCAGGAGTACTTATATACACCTTCTGGAAAAAACTGCCTGCCCTTCGATGGATGGATATTATTGCTCCGGGCCTTATCCTTGCCCAGGCTATTGGAAGGTGGGGCAATTATTTCAACCAGGAACTTTACGGCTACCCTACAGATTTACCCTGGGGAATGTTTATCGATCCCGTAAACCGTGCCGCAGGCTATGAAGCTTACAGCCATTTCCACCCCCTGTTCTTTTATGAATCCATGTGGAATCTGGCAGGATTTGCAATCCTTGCTTTTATCAGCATCAAATATGGCAGAAAGCTTCTTGACGGTGAAATCGTCATGGGTTATATCATGTACTATTCTCTGGGCCGGTTCATCCTGGAGGGGATGAAAATCGATGTATGGACTATTGCCGGTATTCCCACTGCCCGCTGGATAACGGCCATAGCCTTTTTAGCCGCACTTATTTTTGTTATTTACCGCCGGAGAAAAAATTCCGGCAAAGAACCCTCTTAATACCCCTTGAGGTCATTGACTTTCATTTTCATTCGGTTATAATAATTGAAAACGATTTTCAATTATTATCTTATGAGCACAAGCACCAATCAAATTATCAAGTCTCTAAAAAAATCCGGGTATAAGATTACGCCCCAGCGAAAACTCATACTGGACGTATTAAATAACTCCGATCATCACCTTTCACCCGCAAACATCTACAACAAAGTTCGTGAAAAATATCCGGAAATAGGCCTGGTTACTGTGTACAGGACTCTTGAAATCCTGGACAAAGCCGGTTACATTTGCCGCCTTACTCTACCCAGCGGACTTGCTGCCTACCTTCTAAAACGCTGCCCATCCGGCCAGCATCACCACCATCTCGTATGCCAGTGTTGCGGGAAAGTAGTTAATTTTAATAACTGCAACCTGGCAGAGCTCGAAAAGGAAATCACCGACGAAACCGGTTTTGTTATAAGTTCCCATACTATTGAATTAAACGGAAAATGCCCGGCATGCCAGTAATATAAATTTTGAGTTCTTAATATTTTAAGAGAGGTTATACTTTAAATGAAAAACTGGATAAGTAACAGGGTCTTGCTTCCCCTGATTGGTATTATCT
>PUOQ01000113.1 GCA_003552785.1 Dehalococcoidia bacterium | reverse complement strand
TACCGACAATGCCCTGGTCAAGCAAATAAGGATAGGTGTTTGCTTCCCGGTAAAGAGGGTGGAGGAAATCCACGGCGGCAATAATAAGTGGTGAGTGTTCTTCGCGTAAAACTTCATGCAACCCCCGGTCTACTTTTTGGAAATAACGAAGTATATTGGTTTTTTCAATCTCCTTGCTGGGACCATGACCATGGAAAATGGCTGATCCGCCCGGTTCTGCTGTTCGAAATTGCAACTGAGTTTCCATCTGGTCGTAATTTAGGGCTTCCTTGAGACCGGAGGGCACTTCTTCAGGTGTAACTGTGCGGGCATGGTAACGGGTGCACTGAAGCAGCCTGACCTGTTTCTGGCTCAAGGCAAGCACATAAAATGCTCCGTCCTCGCTGAATAACGGGAGTAAGGGTTTGATGTGGAAACGATCGGTAATAACAACTAGCTCCTGGAATTTACGGGGAAGCGTGTAATACTTGAAAATGCCTTCGGACAAGAATAAAGCCAGGCCGTCCCCCTTATTTTGCCAGGATGATAAATCTTTCAACAATGCATTGGCCGGCTCCAAAAGAGTCCTTGCATCAGAGGGCCGAAGTCCATATTCACAGAGTCTGCTCTCTGCTTCTCTGAGCAGGTTTTTTAAGCGAATTGGGTCCTGTTCGGTATCGCCGGAGCGGTGAGCTGGCATATAAATAGAAATTGACGGCGAATGATTTACTTTTATAAGTTCTGCAAGCTCTTCTCTGGATAATAGTTTCATGATTCTTGTACCTCCTGCTTATATTGGTCCTGAAAGGTTTCCGGCTAATGCTTGTCGCCGGGTTAAGATCTGTCAAAAATAAAGATGCCGGTTATTTATCGGCATTCTTAAAATGTAAAACCATCAGGATTTTTTGTGTTCGTTGAACTCTTCACGTACTTTCCAGGCATGTCGCCTGGAATCGGCAGCAAGACGGTCCAAAACCTGCTTGATCTGGTTTGTACTGGCCTCTACAAAACTGAAATACTTTTGTTCGATAAGGCTCTCTTCGATATATAAGGATATTGAAAGCGCGTTAATAAATGTACGTTCCTGCCTTAAGGCCTTGCCGGCTTCTTCTTCAATATAACTTATGAACCTCTCCAATATTGGCAGATTAAAACTCCGTTCATCGAACCGGGTTTCATTTCGTATGACAGGCAGGTAAAGCTCTCCAATTATACGGGCATGTATTTCTTCTTCCCTGGCAAGGCTGGACCAGAAATGTTGATGACCTGGAAAAAGTGAAGTGTAAACATCATATAACCGGCCGATGGATTTTTCCAGTTCGGCCAGTTTGTTTATTATATTTAATTGTCTTTCACTGGTATTTTCAGCCACTTATGAACCTCTGCCTGGTACTGATAAAGAGTGTAACAGATAATCACGCTGAATTCCACGCAAAGCGGTTATTTTGCGCTTGATTTAAGCATTTCATCAAGTTCATCTGAGAAAAAGAACTTATCCTGGCCGAATGCAGGTTTTAACTCATCATACCAGGTAGCCTTTTCGTCCCAGGAAGCGTAAAAGGGCTTAAGAACCCAATCCGGGTTTCTGGCTTGCAGCATCTGCAAAACAAAAAACTTTTCATTCTCTGCCTGGTCCACCCCTGTTATCATAACTTTACCCGGCAAACAGGACATGCTTGGCCCTCTCACTGTACGGCATATGCCGCTGACTGACTGATATGCCTGCTTAAAAATCTGCCATGCCTTAACCAGCGGCACAGAAAAATGATGCCAGGCACCAGTGTCTCGAGCTATAAACATATAATATGGCACCATATTTAGTGATACTTGCATTTCCCAGTTTTTTGCCCATATTTCAGGTGAGGCATTGATATTGTTTAACAGCGGAGCCTGGGTCCTTATAACCGCACCGGCTTCCTGTACCCTGCAGATGGCTTTTTTGACGGCTTCAGTTTGAAGTTCAACAGGATGGGTTACATTGGCCATGAAGGCCAGGTGCTTGCCGGATTTGGTGATTCGGGAAAACAGTCTTAGCAAATCGTCGGCATCATCATCGGTTGTGAACCGGTATGGCCATGAAGACAAAGCTCGTGTACCAATCCTTATGTTTTTAATGTGTGAAAGTTCGGGATCAAGCAAAGGCTCGATATACCTTTCAACAATTTTAGTTTTCATTATCATGGGGTCTCCGCCGGTGATGAGGACATCGGTAATGGATGGATGAGCTTCAAGATATTTTTTGAACAAACCATTGACCGGCGATGAAATTTTGTAATCCGGCATTTGTGCAAACTGGGGCCAGCGGAAACAAAAAGTGCAGTAGGCATGACAACTTTGCCCCTGTTCCGGGAATAATAGCACCGTCTGCGGATACTTGTGTTGCACCCCGGCAAGGTTTTGGCCTTCAAAAAACGGAGTATTGTATTCAAGTTGTCCGGCAGGGTGCGGGTTTAGACGCAATCTGATTTCGTCGACCGCCTCTTTGATAGCATCAGCGGGAGCCCCGGACTCAAATAGAGCTTTTATCTTTGCATAGTCTTTTCCCTGGAGCATTTTTCTTGTTGGAAAAGTAGCAGTAAATATAGGGTCATCAGGAATGTTGTTCCAGTTTATCAATTGTTCAGTTATATAGTTATTGGCCTTGAATGGAAAAACTGAACCTGCAATTTTAATTTCAGTAATCAGCTCTTCAGGCAAGCTGTTAATTTGTGCTACATCCCTAAAATTTTTCAGTGAATAGGATTTGTGTTGCATAAAAGAACCTCCTTTTACGAGTGGAGGGTAAAAATCTGCGTGAGAGAAAATTCCATGTTACTATAATTATAATCAGGTTATGTTATTGTATCATTATCATGCAAGTCTCGACCAGTGCATATTTGATACACCTTATAATAGTGTACAACTTTGCACTACAATAATCGCCTGGAAGGGGTATATTGTATAAAAAGCCAGTTTTTCATATTTCAGCTTTTTAACTCGTACGGTTGACACAAGGCATGTTTCCTAATAACATTAAGTTGTCAGCAGGTATTGACCTGGCCATATAATATTTACAGGGCCGAAGTAATCCACCCTGGCTCCGGGTGAACAGGAGGTGAGATGAAAAGGAATCGAATCAGCCATTATAGTAAAGAGCCTTAAATGCCCCGTTCGGTTTTGCTGGTGCCATCAACACAGCCGGGCTAAAACTAACTTCAGTTTTTTATAATTAATTGATCCCTCAGGATTTTTAATTAATTTGCCCTGTTACAGTTTTGTTTACAAATACAGGAGCCTTTTAAATTAACTACCTTTCCACCTGGTCAATTACCTGCAATTTGTTTTAATTATCATTTTCAAATTAAAAATAATATCGACAAGGAGAGAATACCATGGCAGCTATTGCCGGAATCGTATCACTTAAGAGAGGAAAGATTGCCGACATCAATATTCAGGTAGAGAGGATGATTCAGGCCATGAGGCATCGTGGGCCTGACACGTTATCTGTTCGAAAGATTCCAGGAAGCAAAGCAGCTCTGGGCGCTGCTGGTGTCAATCTTACCCCGGCTCGCACGCAATGCGCCGCCGCAGCTACTGCTCCATACATAGTTTTCGATGGAGAACTTTTTAACAGCCGGCCTGAAGGCCAGACAAATGCCGACCTTTTTAATGACTATTATTTAAAGTATGGAAAGAATTGCTTTGAGCACCTGGATGGCGAATATGTATGTGCCATTATCGATGGCGACGAAACCATAATTGCCCGGGACCCTGTTGGTGCCAGGCCTATGTTTTACGGCATTGAAAACGGTTTGTTTTGCTTCAGCTCCGAAATGAAGGGGCTGATAGACCACATCCGCTTTGACATTAACGAATTAAGCCCCGGGTTTATATACTCAACCAAAGACGGCCTCAAACCGTTTAAAGTTTTTAATCCGGAAGTGCCGCAACCCGAAAGCCTTGAGCATGCTATAAAAACGGTAAGGGAACTGGTATTTGATGCCATAAAGAAAAGAACCAAAGGAGTAAACGCCGTTTCGCTCAGCGGTGGGCTGGACAGTTCCATAGTAGCCGCTGTAGCCAAAGAGTTTAATCCGGATTTGCACCTGTTCTCGGCCAGTGTTGAAAGTGCAGACGGGCCGGACCTGCAATATGCCAAGATAATGGCGGAATTTTTGGGCCTGGATCACCATGTCTACAGGATTACCAACCAGGATATATTTAATTTCATTCCCAAAGGAGTGTGGTACCTGGAAAGCTTCGATGAAGATTGTGTTTCCGGTATGATTGCAAATTACCATACGGCAAAAATGGTTAAATCCTATAGCGATTCAGTTCTGGTAGGTGAAGGGGCCGATGAGCTTTTCGGCGGTTACCGCATGGTTTTGAAAAACCCTAAAGTTAAAGATGAAAAACACCGCGAAGAGCTGGCAAAGAAATTGCTCGATATTGCATACAACACAGCTTTGCGGCGAATGGATAGGGGGTGGATGGCCAACGCTGTTGTCTATCGAACTCCATTCCTGGATTCAAAAGTTATCGCTTTTTCAAATTTAATACCCATGAAATGGAAGATCTACGGGGATAAACAGGTTGAAAAGTATGTCCTGAGAGAGGCCTTCAAAGATATGCTCCCGGAAAGTATATACTCTCGCGAAAAACTTCGATTCGCTATGGGCACAGGGGTTGATGATATACTTGACGACCTGGTCTCAAGTGTGGCTGATCCTGAACTTATAACCCGGCTCACTTCAACGTTTTATGGAATGCCGTTTTCAACCTTTAAGGAAATATACTACTATGATGAGTTCCTTAAGTGGTTTCCTCCGGCTTACGAGAAACAAACTGTACGCTGGGATCCTTTTAAATAAAAAGAACCAAAAAAACGGAAAGAATTTGTTAAGAAACGGCCTGGTAACCTGCTGAACCAGGCCGTTTCTTTAGGAGCATGCAGGCGTTTTAACGATATTAACGCCCGCATGCTGAAAAAAATAGTATTTTTTTGCTCGATATGCTTTACTAAAACACTTTACTTATAAAAATCATGGATAACAGGAAGCCATTCATAGATTTTGATTTTGGGAAGGTTAAAGCAACCGGCTGGCCGGTAATTATCGCATTTGTCCTGGCTTCTTTATTATTCAGTACTATTATTAACCTGGTGGCCTTCCCGGCCGATTTTTTTAGCCCCGTTACTCAAATAACTTCAGGTACGCAGAACGCAGGCAATAGTAATTATTAATTATATGTTATGTAATGTATAAACTTTGAAATTGACTTACGGGCGTTTCATTCTGAATACATTGGTTGTTCGGCAATATAAGTCACTTTC
>PUOQ01000093.1 GCA_003552785.1 Dehalococcoidia bacterium | reverse complement strand
TTCAAGCGGTACACAGATTTCCAATATAAATTCTCCCCACCAGATTGTTATAAGCGGCCTGAAAGAAAACCTGGATAAAGCCTCGGAAATCGCGCGTAGCAAAGGAGTGCGGAAAGTTATTCCTCTTAAGGTTAGCGGTGCGTTTCACTCAATATTGATGGAGCCTGCAGCCAGCAGCTTGAAACAAGCACTTGACGCTATTGATTATAACGAGCCCGAACCACCTGTCGTGGGCAATGCCTCAGGTGCTCCACTTTCAACTCCAGCTGAAATAAAACACGAGCTTGAAATACAGCTTTTAAAACCTGTTTTGTGGCAAAAATCGGTGGAGTATATGCACAAAGAAGGCGTCAATACCTTTTTCGAGTTTGGCCCGGGGCATGTATTGACCGGTCTTATTAAAAGAATAATTACACAAGCAAACCTTTTTAACGCAGGTGATTCGACTAATATGAGAAAGGATTGGAACTAAACCTGAATTAAGATGATACTAAACTACGAAAAGCAAGACAAAATAGCAATATTTACGCTAAACCGCCCGGAAGCCATGAATGCTATCGACCCGGAATTACTGGAATCTTTAAGCAGGGCATTCCTGGATTTTAAAAACGATGATACTCTTGAAGTAGGCATAATAACCGGCTCCGGTCAGAGGGCTTTTTCTATTGGAGCTGATGTTAAAAGTATGCTTCCCAAAATGAAGAGTGAAAAAGGCAGCGGCAACGCCCAGCCACCTACAATTATGCGGGGCCTGAACCTCTGGAAGCCATTGATTGCCGCCATAAACGGTGCAGCACTGGGTGGTGGCCTGGAACTGGCCATGGCATGCGATATACGCATCGCCTCCGAGAAAGCCTTTATGGGCCTGCCAGAAGTCAACCTGGGTATTATACCCGGCTGGGGTGGCACTCAAAGGCTGATGCGCCTTATTCCACAGGCTAAAGCAGCAGAAATGCTTCTCACTGGAAAACCAATTGATGCAGCCGAAGCATACCGCATCGGCCTGGTTAACAAAGTGGTAGAGCCGGATAAAGTAATGGAAGCAGCCGTGGAAATGGCGCAAAAAATCACCAGGCCGGCTCCACTTGCGGTTCGAGCGGCCAAACAGGCCATGGTTCAGGGCTTCAATCTATCACTTGACAGCGGCCTGAGGCTGGAAAAATCACTGTTCGAAATGCTAACTGCGTCCAGAGATTTTGACGAGGGCTGTCAGGCGATGCTTGAAAAACGAAAGCCCGAATTCAGATGCAGGTAAGGTAAAAAAAGATATTATGGGTATTAACAGAATCGGTATAACAGGGCTTGGTATTATGGGGCGGGGCATTGCTGAAATATGCCTTGGCGCCGGCTATCAGGTAACTGTTTCTGAAAAGAATGAAGAAATTCTCTATACAGGACTTGAGTCATTAAAGTCTACTCTTAAGCGCTTGACCAGGATTAAACGTTTCCCTGAAGAAATACTGGATAATTTACCCGAAAAACTCACCGGCATCACCCAAATCTCAGACTTTAAAAATTGCGACCTGATAATAGAAGCGATACCTGAGAATCTTGAAGCCAAAAAGAGTTTGTTTAAATCACTTGACCATATCTGCCCCGCTCATACTATTCTGGCCACCAATACATCGTGCCTTCCAGTTACCGAAATCGGATCATTGGCCAACCGGCCGGAAAAAATTGTTGGCATCCATTTTTTCAATCCGGTTAATCTTATGAAGCTGGTTGAAATTATAAAGACTGAACATACAAGCCCTGAAACCCTGCAGGTGTCCAGTGATTTTGTTGAATCTCTGGGCAAAAAGGTAGTAATAGCCCCTGATACGCCGGGATTTATTGTCAACCGGTTGTTGCTCGCATTTTTGTCCGAGGCCATGCGCCTGCATGAAATAGGTGTCAGCACTGAAGACATCGACAAGGCTATAACTCTGGGCCTGAACCACCCCATGGGCCCGTTTAAACTGGCCGATTTTATCGGCCTTGACACTTCTTGCTACATAGCTGAGTCCATGAAAGAACAGCTTGATGCACCCCACTTTTCACCGCCTGCAATCCTTAAACAGATGGTTGCAGAAGGAAAGCTTGGACGAAAAACCGGTGAAGGTTTTTATCGTTATTAATCTTTTGGGGGGAGGATGAACATTATATGAAATTACCAGGCTTAAAAATTGGACAAATTTCAACAAAATATCCAGTAATCCAGGGCGGAATGGGAGTGGGCATTTCACTTTCAGGGCTATCTTCGGCCGTGGCACAAGAAGGCGGAATCGGAGTTATATCGGCTGCAGCAATAGGCATGCTTGAACCGGACTTCAAGCGTAACTTTAAAGGTGCCAATCAGCGAGCTCTCCGCTCAGAAATCCGCAAAGCGAAACAATTAACCAGCGGAGTTATAGGTGTAAACACCATGGTAGCCCTTTCCGATTTTGAAGACCTGGTCACTGCTTCGGTTGAAGAAGGCGCCGACATCGTCATAATGGGTGCTGGTTTACCTTTGAGAGCACCCGAACTCATACCCGAACCTGAACCTGGGAAAAGGGGGACCTATGCTATACCCATTGTATCCTCAGCCAGAGCAACACAATTAATTTTCAAGTACTGGGCACAGCACTATAACCGCATTCCAGATGCGGTTATAGTTGAGGGGCCACTCGCCGGCGGACACCTTGGCTTCAAAATAGAACAGCTTGATGATCCAGGTTATTCACTGGCCAGCTTATTACCCGGGGTATTACAGGCCATAGAACCATTTCAAGAACAATTTGGCCGTGAAGTACCGGTTATTGTTGCAGGTGGTATTTATACCGGGGCTGATGTTTTAGAGTATCTAAAAATGGGCGCCAGTGGTGTACAGATGGCTACTCGCTTTGTAACAACAGAAGAGTGCGACGCATCGCCCGACTTCAAGCAGGCTTTTATAGAGTGTAAAAAAGAAGATCTGGTAATAATCAACAGCCCGGTAGGTTTACCGGGAAGAGCTATTATGAATAAGTTTCTGGAAATGGTTTCCAACAAGATTTCAAGGCCAGTTTCCTGTCCGTGGAAATGCCTAAAGACCTGTGATTTTAAAATTTCTCCTTATTGCATATGTCAGGCTCTGACCAATGCAAAGAAAGGTTTTATGGCAAAAGGATTTGCCTTTGCCGGTGCCAACGCACACCTCACCAACAGGATTGTTTCCGTCAAAGAGCTGTTTAACTCCCTTTCACTGGAATTTGAAACCGCTGCAAACGTTTAATTGCTTCCGGTATAACAATTCGTGGTGGTTACAGCGGTATATTGCCGTGCTTTTTAGCCGGGTTTTTTACTGCTTTTTTCTCAAGCATCATAAGCGCAGCAATAATTTTTCTGCGAGTCTCTCTTGGGTCAATGACGTCATCAATGTATCCTTTTGATGCAGCCACATAAGGATTGGCAAATTTATTCCGGTATTCTTCAACCAGCCGCTTTTTCTCCTGCGCTGGATCAGTAGCCGCTTCTATTTCTTTCCGATATATTATGTTAACTGCTCCATCGGGCCCCATCACTGCTATCTCTGCAGAAGGCCATGCAAAATTAACGTCCCCTCGCAAGCTATTTGAGCTCATCACGATATAAGCGCCACCATAAGCTTTTCGAATGATAACGCTTACTTTTGGCACTGTAGCTTCTGCATAGGCATACAACAGCTTGGCACCATGACGTATAATGCCCTTATATTCTTCATCTTTTCCCGGCATATAACCAGGCACATCCACCAGGGTAACAATAGGAATATTAAAGGCATCACAGAACCGCACAAACCTGGCTCCTTTGTCGGAAGCGTCACAATCGATAACTCCGGCAAGATAAGCCGGTTGCTGAGCCAGCAAGCCAACCACCTTTCCGCCAAGCCGAGCAAAGGCAGTGATCAAATTGGGGGCGAACTTCTCCTGCACCTCCAGGTAATCCCCTTCATCCACCAACATAGAAGCAATCTTTTTCATATCGTAGCCACGATTGGGTTCTTCAGGTACAATTTCAAGTATTTCATCTGCCAGTAATTCTTTTTCAGCTCCTTCCAGCCATGAACCACATGGCACTTCCCTGTTGCTTGCCGGAAGAAAAGAAAGCAATCGCCGCACCATTTTAAGACACTCCTGATCATCTGCGGCTACAAAATGACAATTTCCGCTTTCTTTGGAATGCGTCTCTGCTCCCCCCAACGCTTCCAGGCTAACCTCTTCTCCGGTTACAGCTTTTATTACCTGTGGGCCAGTAATAAACATCTGGGCAGTGCCCTTAACCATAAAAACAAAATCGGTAATAGCCGGAGAGTAAACTGCTCCTCCGGCACATGGCCCCATTACCACCGAAATTTGTGGTATAACACCCGAATACAGCGTATTGCGTGTAAATATTTCTCCATAACCCACCAGGCTATCCACCCCTTCTCGAATCCGTGCCCCTCCGCTGTCAAGAAGCCCTATCACAGGAGCTCCATTCTGATATGCTAAATCCATTATTCTTACAATTTTTTCACCGGCGACTAAAGACAAAGAGCCGCCAAACACTGTGAAATCCTGTGCAAATACAAAAACTTTCCGCCCGTCGATAAGACCATGTCCGGTTACTACACTGTCACCGGGGTGTATCTTTTTTTCAACTCCAAAATCTTTGCATCCATGCTCCCGGTAAGTACCCATTTCATTAAAGCTGTTTTTATCCAGAAGCAGGTCGAGCCTCTCCCGGGCGGTAAGCTTGCCTTTGTCGTGCTGTTTCTTGATTTGCTCCTGGCCGCCACCGGAAGCAACAACCCGGCGTTTATCTGTAAGCTCTTCAATTTTTTCCATCATATTAATTTTTACCTCACAATAATCGCATTAATAATGGATGGCCATTTTAACACAAAAAACACTAAAGCCAGAAACATTCTTTTGAACAATTTTAACCTCTAAGCCAGGCTTTTTATAATTGATAAATTGGTTTAATAATATGTTAATGTTATAATTTGATCACTATATTTAAAATACCGCCTGTAAGGAGGCATTGCATGGATACAACAAATCTTTTAGAAATTAACGATCTGGCTGTTTCGGTAGAAGGCAAAGAAATCCTCCAGGGCATCAACCTGACCATCAAATCTGGCGAGACCAATGTCATATTCGGGCCAAACGGTAGCGGTAAAACCACTTTGATGATGGCAATTATGGGTTTTCCCCGTTATAGAGTTAATAGGGGTAGAATCTTTTTTAATGGCAAGGACATCACCAGCGCCTCGGTGGATGAGCGTGCCAGGCTGGGCATAGGCATAGCGTTTCAAAGGCCGCCTGTAGTAAAAGGGGTAAAAACTGCTGAAATGGTGCAGGCGTGCCTGAAGGCAAGAAACCGTTCGGAGGATGTCGAGCAGCTGGCAAAAAAAGCTGATATGACCCGGTTCCTGTCGCGCGATATAAACGTAGGGTTCTCAGGAGGAGAAACCAAGCGTTCCGAATTATTGCAGTTGCTGGCACAAAACCCTCAACTGGTTTTGCTGGATGAACCTGAAAGCGGGGTGGACCTGGAAAACATAGCCCTGATTGGCTCCCTCATTAACGAGCTTCTTCAAAAAGGCTGCCCAATTCATCAGCGCTCTCGTGGCGGGCTGATTATTTCGCACACAGGGCATATCCTGGATTATGTCAATGCAGCAAAAGGTTATGTTCTCTATGACGGCAAGATAATAAGCTGTGGCTCTTCCCCGCTGGATATTCTGGACAATAT
This sequence comes from Dehalococcoidia bacterium, assembly GCA_003552785.1. Classification (GTDB taxonomy): domain Bacteria; phylum Chloroflexota; class Dehalococcoidia; order Dehalococcoidales; family CSSed11-197; genus CSSed11-197. The sequence continues at coordinate 15,073 of PUOQ01000093.1, read as the reverse complement.
CAAGAAAAAAGGATACCAGGAGTGTGCCTCATGCCCGATAAAATAAATTCCGAAAGATACCAAAAAGCCAAAGCAGCATCTGAAAAAAAAGCAGCCGTAGGCTCAGATATAGACCTTTCCAGGTTTGAAAGCGAGATCGTCAGCAATCCAGTCAATATTGACACCAAAGTCCTAACCGATGATGACAGGAAAAGAATGCTTTCGGCAGGCATGATTCTGGATGACAAAGAACAGCGTTCAGGCACCTTTATCCAGAAAGACAACACCCCGATTCACCATTCAGCCGACCAGGATGGCATTGAAGTCATGGCCACTTCTGAAGCCTTGAAGAAATATGACTGGCTGGAAGAATACCTGTGGACAGCAGTTGATGTAGACGCAGATAAATATACAGCACATGTTGAGCTGTCAAGCGCAGACGGCTACTTCATCCGTGCCCTCCCGGGACAAAAATCGATCCATCCCATTCAGGCTTGTTTGTATCTGTCAAAAAGCAGGCTAATTCAGGATGTACACAATATAATTATCGCAGAGGAAGGCTCTGAGTTACATATAATTACCGGATGTGCCGTTGCTAAAGGCCGGGAGCCCGGATTACACCTTGGGGTAACCGAATTTTTTATAAAGAAGGGTGCAAAAGTTACCTTTTCCATGATCCATTCCTGGAATCCAGAAGTTGATGTTCGGCCCCGTACCGGGGCCATCATCGAGGAAGAAGGCCTTTTCATGAGCAATTATGTTGTTATGCACCCCGTACATTCTTTACAGTCATACCCGGTAGCCAGATGCGTCGGTAAAGGGGCTACCGCCCGGTTCAATTCAATACTTGTTGCCACCCCGGAATCCAATATCGATACCGGCTCCAAAGTGTTTCTGGATGCAGTGGGCGCTAAGACCGAAGTCATTTCGCGCGCCATAACTACCGGTGGCAACATTATCGCCCGGGGTTATATCGAAGGGTCTCAACCTGAAGTCAAAGGTCACCTGGAATGCTCCGGGTTAATACTGAGTGAGAACAATGGCGGCATGATTCATGCCATACCCGAACTCAAGGGAGCCCGTGCCGGGGTAGACCTTTCCCATGAAGCTGCTGTCGGAAAAATTGCTGAAGAAGAAGTTGAATACCTTATGGCACGCGGTTTAACCCACGAAGAGGCAACTGCTGCAATTGTCAGGGGCTTTCTAAACGTTGATATTACCGGCTTGCCACCTGAACTTGATGCCGAGCTGAAAAAAGCAATAGATGAAAGTCAGGGGGAGCTATTTTAGATAGAATTCGTGCAATCATTATGGCTGAAGTTTAACTTTTAACACTTTCAAGTTTACCGGTAAATTACAAAGTGTTAAAAAGGCCGCATGGCCACAAACGTACGTATTGACATCCTTTATATTCGAACCTTATACTCAAAATAGCTATTTTTGTAACCAGGACAGGCAAGAATCCTGAGTATGTAAATATGCAAATCAGAAAAATATACAACCAGATCAACCCTGAGCTTCTTTACAATGAGGTTAAAGATTTTGCCCTCAATCTTGGTATGACCCTTCATAATGAAAAGCTTGAAAACTATTCCATTGCCAATGATTCTTCTTCATTTATAACTCGCGGAACGCTTACCTTTATGACCAAACCCGAGGAGGGTAAAAGCAACCCGGAATATCTCCATATACATATCCTGGGCACCGCCAAAGACCAAACTAAGCTAATGCTCGATGCCAATGAATCCGTTTTGACCAAAGATAAGATTTCTGAGTTGCAATCAAGCCTGGATTTTATTTTTAGCACCTACGAAATATAACTCGAACACTTTTTCCATTAACTTCTTTTACCTGCAGTTTTCTACCCGCAGCCACATACCTCTGCCCTGTTTATCAAATATTACCTGATCAGTAAAACGGTTGGATTACAGGCTTTTTACAAGTATAATGGGAAGTATAGACAGATAGAAAGGATCCGACAAGAAGCAAAAATGGGAATAAAACTTTATAGCGAACCAGTTCTTGAAAAACCGGAACTGATATGCTCCTGGCCTGGAATCGGTCGCATAGGAGTGCTTGCTGTAGATTATCTCAGGCGCTCTATTTCTGCCAAAGAGCTTGGTGAAATTGAGCCATGGGACTTCTTCGAGCCAAACAAGGTCATTATTAAAAATGGACTTATAGAGCAAATTGTTTTTCCTGAAAACAAGTTTTACTACCAGAAGCTAAATGACAGGGATGTTATTCTTTTCATTGGTGAAGAGCAACCTTCCGATGGCACCAACCCGTATGCCTCTGGAGAAAAAGCCTATAAAATGGCCAATCTCATTCTCGATGTTGCCGAAAAATACAACTGTCCCAGAATTTATACATCCGGGGCTGCGGTGACTCAGGTTCACCACACACAAAAACCGAAGGTTTGGGCAGTACCAAATAATGATGGCTTGCTGGGTGAAGTAAAAAAATACGAAAATACGGTGTTAATGTCCGGGGGAGAGGGAGCAAGCGCTCAGGGCTCTATAACCGGCCTGAACGGTTTACTCATCGGAGCTGCCCAAAAACGAGGAATTGACGCCCTTTGTTTAATGGGAGAAGTTCCATACTATCTTCAAGCTTCACCCTGGCCTTATCCTAAAGGAGCGGCGTCTGTACTTGAAGTTTTGGCTGCCAACCTTGGAATCACAATCGATACTATACCACTGCTTGAAATGGCCAAAAAGATGGATGAAGCTATCGATAAATTTTTAGATCAGTTACACAATGAAGAATCCGTACCCGTTGAATTAAGAAATAACATTAAAGAAGCAATTGATAAATTGAAGGAAACACACAAGAGTAAGGGGCCCATAACAGACGAGGACCAAAAACGCATTATGGAACACCTCGATGATTTTTTCAAAAGAGGCGAAGGTGGAGATGAAACACGCAGTTAATCTTTTCTCAAGTCCGGACTTTGACAACCCTGTATTAATTGTCAACTGGGCGGATGATACCGGACACCTGGGCCAAACAGTTTTTGACCACCTAAATTCCAGCATCAATGGAAGCAATTTTGGTGACATTGAGCCGGTTAACTTTTTCCGACTTGGCGGCGTGCAAGTCTCCGGAGCAGTTGCCCGCTTTCCCTTCAGCAAACTATACTCCGGCAACAGAAAAGACCTTGCATTATTTTTCACCAACACACCACAGCTCGAGCATTACGAGTTTCTGTCTCATTTACTTGATACTTGCCAGTATTTTCTTAAGGCAAAAGAAATTTTTACCATAAACAGTTCAACTTCCCAGGTTGCCCATACCAGTTCGCGCCGCTTGCTTGCCGTTTTTAATCAACCTGATCTTCAGAGAAAATTAAGGGGTTACCAATTCGAGAATTTGGATTGGGAAGGCTCACCTGCTTTCGACAGCTACCTCATATGGCTTGGCAAAAAAAGGAATATTCCAGCTGTTAGCCTGTGGCCTGAAGTTGCCTTTTATCTTTCATCAACGGGCGATCCCAGGGCAGCCAAAACTGTGCTTTCCTTTTTTAACCGGTACCTTGATCTCGAAATTGATTTTTCCGGTCTTGATCGGCAAATCGAAGAGCGGGATAAAAAATTGGCCTCTCTTAGAAAGGAAAATGCGCAAATAGATAATTTCATCCGAACCCTTGAGATGGACATTGGCCTTAACGAAAACGAGCAAATGACTCTGGCCAAAACAGTCGATGATTATTTAAACCAAAATTAATTTCAGGCAGTCAAGTGTATTTGTGTAACCAACTATATAGCCTCTTTACCAAAAAGGGGTGGTTTTTTGTTAAAATTACTTTCAGGCCTTTAGCAAGTAATTTCGTTTATATCACATAATTCTTCCCGTATCCCGTTTTGATAATAGGATAATTCTTAAATATCAGGACAAACACTGATATATTCTAACAAACGCAAGCAGCAATATGACCAAAAAGGATTACTATAATATTCTGGGAATCAGCGGAGATGCCACCCAGCAAACCATTAAAGAAGCTTACCGAAACCTGGCTTTTCAGTACCATCCCGATAAAAACGAAGGCAACCCGGCCGCTACCCGGAAAATGAAAGAAGTTAATGAGGCTTATGCCGTTTTATCGGACCCATCTAAAAGGAGGGAATACGACTTTTTAAGAAGCCAGTATGGCACAACTGCCTATGACAGGTTTCGAAGCGGCCACACCACTGAAGACATCTTCCGGGGTTCAGATATTGACCAGGTATTTGAAGAATTTGCCCGCACTTTTGGTTACAGGGGCTTTGCAGATATTTTTAAAGAGGCCTATAAGTCTGACCCGGGAGCTTATAACTTTCAAAAATCAAGCTTTCCGGGCAAAGGTTATATGTTTTTCTCCGCACAACAGAAGAGGCGTGGCCAGCATCAAAACCTGAACACAAACAGCAATGCGGCAAATACAGTTTTCCAGGGAGCATTTGGTACTTTGGCAAGATCTGCAATGGAGCAGATTTTAGGCATCAAATTACCACAGAAGGGTAAAGATCACTACGACAAAATAAAATTGAACTACGATGACTTCCATGCAGGCGGCGAAATTAAGTATTTGTTAAATAAAGAAAGCCAAAGCAGGCGAATTATGGTCAAGATTCCGCCGCATATAACAAGTGGCCAGCAATTAAAGCTGAAAGGTCTGGGCGCACCCGGTATAGCTGGCGGGGAACCAGGAGACCTTTACCTCAAGATAATTATCAGTAAAAGTCTGGGGCAAAGGGTTAAAGGTTTCTTTAAAAAATTTTTAGCGAATACCAAAAACAATCAGCCCTAAGTTTTGTGGCATTGCCACGTGGAATCAAGTGACTGCACCAGCCATTATGTTACCAAGCGATTTATTGAGGTGGATAAACTGGTGGAAGCAGATGGTTAAGGAGCGGTAGAACAATACTCCCAAACCCCTTGGGAGTAACAGGTCTCCGTGCTCTTATCTGACTCCTGCCCTGTCCTTAAGGTCCACCCCATGCGGCACCTCCAAAAGCATACCTGCCATAAACAACATTTTTGCACTGACTAAACCTTAATTGCCGGAGATTTAATTAAAGATTTGGCGCTAACCTGGTAAAACATTGATTAATGGTGCAAAGGTGCATTAATATGCCCTTTACTTTTTAGCTTGCTTTCCACTCACTTGGCCCGCTCCAAGATATTTTTGGAGTTAAATCCCGTAATCTTTAGGCGAAATCACCTTTATTAACCACATTAATCTGCAGGGACAAAAACAATGGTCTGGGTAACCCAGTGGATGAAGGAGCCCGTACCGTGGTATTCTTCACCTGTTGGGCCAGATTGTTCCTGAAAGCTCCACGAGGCGGCGCAACAAGGCCACTCATCCCATGCTATCCATTGGTGCGGTTCAGTCCATGTGATGTATCCGCTATTGGCAGAAATACGTACCACCAGGCAATTATCAGCCGGTGCATCGACAGAAGGTGTCATTATACCAAGTGGTGATACAAAACCGTCTGGCGGTGGTTCCACATGCCCGGATGCTACTATCATATCACCTGCTCCCGAAATCCTTGCCGCCCAGAGCCCTTCAGCGTTGGGAAAAGAATAAGAATCTGGTTCGTCTGCACCTGCCCGTTTCCACCATGTACGCATTTCGTACGGACGTGCAGCATCTTCTATGGACGGTTGTGAGTGGATCAGCTCGAACCCCTCAGCTGGTTCACCATCGAAGCTACAAACCAAAATTACATCTCCCTCCTGTACACCAGGCGGACGGTTAACAGTATCGCTTCCGGGCGAATGAACCGTTGTTGCCGGATTTAAATAGGGAAACACAAAAGTTTCCGGATACGGTATTTCCAATTCAACAATAGATACATGAACTCTTCTTAAATCATCTGCATTAGCAGTTGTATCACCCTGACGACTTAGCTCAACCTTTAAATTGCTCCAGCTGTCCGGTTCCGCATCCAGCTCGAATTCACGCATTGTCCAGGTGTCCGATATATTTTCTTCCACCCATTCGCCTATGAGATTATCTCCATCGTACAGCCTTATAATAAAATCAAGTTCTACACCACCCGGTAGATCTTTTGCGAAAATACAGCGCAGCAATCTAGCCCCGTCACCAGGGGGATGCCCCTCACTCAAACCGAGCTTGGTGGATGAGTTTTCATTATCCGGGGAAGAAATAAAACTGGGTTCCGGTTCCCAGCTCAACCATAGCGCCGATATGCCACGATTCAACGCCCCAAACCAGTTGCTCGTGCCAGTCCAGTTGGCATCAAACTCTCTGTCAGGCAGAAGAGCCTGTTTTTGAGCGTCCCACTCAGGAGGGAGAGGAGACCCATAATCTGGATCTTTATGAACCTGCTCACAAGCAGTTATTGTCATGGTAAAAGTTGCAAACAAAAAGATGACGAGAGCAAACCTCAAACAGCGCCGCCAACCATTACTGATTGCAACCATTTTCTTCCACCTCCGATTTTTATCACATAAGTTTCAGCAAGAACTACCCGGTCTAGTTATGGTGAAAACTACCTTCATGCAACAGAATAATACTACCAAACCGCATGTGTTTAATCAATAGAATTCAACTGATGTAAACCACCTTGTTAACAACATGTCGAATGGCAGGTTTTTCTGCACCTGCAAGCGGTTTGAATACTTCTACAGATAGCAAAAGCTTTTAACCAGCCCATATAAGGGAGCCTTAAATACCGTGGGAACAAACTGACCGGCATCCTGATTCAACTCTTCCGAAACCATGGAATAAAAACAGATGTTTTACCCTGATACTCACGATAACCCGGCCTAAATTTAAGATTTACATTTTCCATCAGCGGTATACTGATGGTCATAAAAAGTACGGTTACGGCTATGGGGCCAATAACCGTCCACCAGTAAGACGGGTCAGCCGCCAGACCGAACAGATACAGCCCCCACCAGAACATAACTTCTCCGAAATAATTAGGGTGCCTGGAATAAGCCCACAGACCCTTATCCATTACCCTGTCAGCCCTGGCAGCCTTAAACTCCCTCAGCTGCTTATCAGCTACTGCTTCAAGTGCAATAGCGGCGATGGTTACTGCGATAGCCACAAAGTAGAGCAAGCTAAAATCGGCCGATGCCGCAGTTAAAGCCGGATAAAGCGGAAGGCAACCTGCAAATATAATTAAAGCAGGCATCAGTTCAATTCCGGCAAGCTCCACCAGCCAGAACCAGCCGCCAGATTTCTGTTTCAAATACCGGTAGCGCCAATCCTCATGCTCGAGCCCACGCCAGGACCTGGCCCAGTTCAGGGTTAGCCTTATACTCCACAAAAAAACGAGAAGGAGAACAGTTAACTGCCAGATAAATCCACCGCTTTCTCCGGTAGAAATCAAAAAGAAGTAGGCGGCAACCACCAGCGGAGCCACACTCCAGTAAGGGTCAAACAAGCTGGCATTGCCGTAGAAGCGGGCAAACGCATAGATAGCAATAGTCGATACGATAATTCCGGCAAGCGCAACTGCTATTGGGCTGTAACCACCCATGACGGAACCGGCCAACACTGCACCAGACAAAGCCACCATGTAGGCAACTACACACAAGGCAAAGCCCTTGATGCGTTCCTGTGACTGCTTGTATACATTTTCCATTTACAAGCGCTATTTTACCAGATACTGCCGCATTAATTCGATTTCCTATTGTCCTCTAGCTCAGCAATGTCTGATTCTATACATTGGCTAAAATCACGGCGTAAATCCAGATTAAGTTGCCAGATGCCCGGATTCAGCCCGGGAAACATGCTTTTCATAAAACGTTGCCAGCCATGCTAAATATGCCGCCCCGCCAGATGCAAAGGATATAGCTGGTTTTACCCACAAGAGTTTGAATGCCTGGGCCAGGTTTAAGAATAATCCGACTCCCAAAAACTATACTTGTTGCAGACTGCGAATTAGAAAAAGCTATAAAGTTTCAGGCTTAATACGGCAAGAGCAGTATCTGGCCCTGATACTCATAGGAACCAATCGAATGGGGTTATACCTGGTTAATCCATAAGAATTTGTATAAATGTTTCTTGTGTGTTATATTTGAAACAGGTTTAAGTTTAGGTTAATTAAAAGCTTTTTTGAAAGCTGGCTACACAGAATTTTTTAAGCATTGAATGACCGGACTCTAACTAATATTTAAAGAGAGGAGGTCATTCAATGAATTTTCAGGATAAGTCAATCCAATGCTCAGATTGTGGTGCTACGTTTACTTTTAGTTCCGAGGACCAGGAATTTTTCCAGTCTAAAGGCTTTACCAACGAACCTAAACGCTGTATGCCGTGCCGACAAGCAAGAAAAGCAGAGCGTTCCGGTAATGATGGTTATGCAACAAGGCGCCAGATGTTCCCCGCGACCTGCAACGAATGTGGTAAAGAAACCGAAGTCCCGTTCCAGCCTCGCAGCGATAAACCCGTTTATTGCAGCGATTGCTACCGAAAAGTACGCCCCCTTAGATAAATCGGGCTAACCCTGGAGTCACATGGGGCGGGTTACCTTAACTAATGTGACTCCTTGACTAATTTATCTTCGCCCTTCTGCTCATTAATTATTTGTTGCCAGCATTAAATGGCAAGCTATAGATTAAGAAGGGTCTTTAATACAGAAAAAAAACAATGCCAGTAATAAACAGGCAGGCAGCAATAAAAATTTAACAACGCTATAATCACCTTTTCTCTAAGGAGCAAGCATGAATTTCGAAATATTTAACTTTAAACCAAGCATAATGGCCAATATAAAAGACCTGGGTTATTCGGTGCCTACACCCATTCAACATGAAGCCATCCCGCTGATAATGCAGGGAAAGGATGTTATCGGCCTGGCCCAAACCGGGACTGGCAAGACGGCAGCTTTCGTTTTACCTATACTTGAGCACCTGCAATCAAGACAAAACAAAGGCACCCGGGCACTGATAGTTTCACCCACACGTGAATTGGCTGAGCAAACTTGCAAGGCTGTAAACCAGCTGGGTAAAAGAACAGGGCTTACCTGCATTACCGTTTACGGCGGAGAAAATATTGAAGAGCAAAGCCGCAGGCTCCATGGAAACCCCCAAATCGTAGTCGGCTGCCCGGGACGGCTTCTGGACCACCTGTGGAGAGGTACGATGAACCTGTCTTCTCTTGAAATCCTGGTAATTGACGAGGCTGACCGTATGTTTGATATGGGCTTTCTACCCGACATCCGGCATATTTTGGCATGTATTATCCAGAAGCGACAAACTTTGCTATTTTCGGCAACTATGCCCGAGGCCATCAAGCGCCTGGCATGTAATATTCTGCACCAACCGGTAACAGTACAGGTCGAACGACAGCAACCGGCTCAAACGGTATCTCACACACTCTACCCGGTCCAGCAGCATCTTAAAACAAGCCTGCTGAAAGAAATGATTAATCAAATTAAAACAGATTCTGTTCTTGTTTTTACCCGTACCAAGCACCGTGCTGAGCGCCTGGCCCAGCAGCTAATAAAAGAGGGGCACAAGGTTAAAACATTGCAGGGAAATCTTTCGCAGAACCAGAGACATGCAGCCCTCAGAGGATTTCGTAACGGTTCAATAAAAATCCTGGTAGCCACCGATATTGCTGCCCGTGGCATAGATGTTTCCAGTATTTCCCACGTGATTAATTACGATATGCCCGACACCGTAGAAGACTATATACACCGTATAGGCCGCACCGGAAGAATCAACAAAAAAGGTGAAGCTTTGACTCTGGTAACCAGTGCTGACAAGGGCAAAGTTAGCGACCTTGAAGTTGTTCTTAAAGCACCATTAAAGCGCCTTACACTTAAAGGGTTTAATTATAATGCAACCCAAAATTACCAAAAGGATTTTAAGCGACAAAATAATCAACCCCCTCGCGCACAAAATGCTATAGCCTAACGAGGGAGTGTGATAGCGGGCTGTAAACTCTTTCAAACTCTTCAAGCATTGACCCGGGCGGATAAATGCATGCCAGCGAATCTATATAATCAGGCTTAAAGCAGTTTTTCCCGGTAATTGGTTTACCATCTCACCTTTATTTCAATAAAGAAGTTCAGATACTGGTCTTGATTTTTCAACGAATAGACTCACAATTACTTATGCTGGCCTTAATACGTTTGCCTTACAACAAGTTTATATTCCCATATAATACCAGTTGTGCAAAAGAGGGGCAGGGGTAAAAACCTGATGCTTTTTTACCGTTCATTAAGTTATCTTGCACGCGCAAATATTTTAAGATAGCCATATTTTCATTAGTGGGCCGCTAGCTCAACTGGCAGAGCAGCTGAATCTTAATTCCAGGTCAGGCATATCATTTAGGGTCATTAGCTTCAAATTAGAACCTTTGTGTCATTGGCCACAAGACCTTTTTAAAGCTAATGTGCTTTTTGGTAACATGCTGTGTTTTTTATTTTAACGCCAAAATAACGCCAATTTTTAGCTTTTGCTTCCAGAGTATTCAGTTGCAAAAAACAGCAGGAAGGCACTTTTCCTTTGCCACCTTCCTTCTGTTTTTGATTCTTAATGTTTTATATCAAACTTGCCGCGGGTTTGGCAGATTGATTCCTGCTGTCCTTACAAAACAACATCACTTCATATCTCCCATTGATTCTCCTTTTTCGGTTATCTTTTCTTAAAAGTGTATATCCACAAAGAATCCACACGCAAAGCATGATAAAACCTCTTTTTTGTTTTGAAACTTTTTGACCAAAGCATGTTGTAACAGCTTAAAGCATGTTAGGCAATAGAGGAATTATGTTGCTCGATTTATAGACCGCCATCGATTGCTTTGATGCCTGATTCGGGCTCTCTAGCCCCACGCCGAATCCCTCGGGATATATTGAACAAAAGATGTTCGGTCAACTCAACTTCAAGACTAAGGAAAAAACTGGTTTGATGTTTAGAAAGTGCTGCCTTAGGTTGGCATATTGAGAATACTGCTATCTTTGGCATAGAAGCCAGGGTAACTATAGCTTTCGCCCACAGAAACGCTCATAGAGACTGGCCTTGGCCTCCTGTAGCACAGACAATGGGGTTACCCGCAGTTTGATTCCAAGTATTCTTGTTATCGGCTCTACTATTCGCTTAACCTTATCCGATTCTACGCGTATTTCAAGTGGAAGCTGCTTTGACTCTTTTAGAATCTGAATAACCTCGTCCTGCTTTCCAGAAAGAGAGAGCCAGGGTTCAGTCAGGTTTGTGCCGACAACGAGCCCCAGTTTGCTCTCTACGGCAAGGAAGCAGATTGGGAAGTGGAGTTTTCCAGAAGCAGATCTGATAGGCACAGGTAACATGAAGATATCAAATTCCCAAGATCCGCTATGTGCACCTACTTTGTCGCTAAGCAGATAGAGTTCAGCTTCTTTTACCGGGTCGATGTCTTCTACATAAGTTTCATTGCCCCGGCTCGATATTGGAACGCTTCGCCATTCTTGTTTCCACTTACCACCACGATAATATCGAGTTAGAACAAGGTTTTCCGCTTCTCCCTCCAAGAGATCTAGTTCACCGTTTCGAACCTCATCGGCAACTACCAGGGCTTGTTGGATTGCAGCGGTGAGAAAGATTGCCTCACCTTTTTCCAGAAACCAGGGAGCATAGCCAGGCGGTTGGCTTCGAAAAAAAGGCCAAGCATTTCTGCCCCGGAAGCGCAGGCCGAGGGAACGAATTACTTCACGGTCTTCTTTTTTGAGAACACCTCGGTCAACCAGCAACATCGAAAGTAAATGTGACATCATGCTCTCTTCAATGTCCCCGGCTTCGATTTCTTCCTCTATCAATTTTTTGTATTCACCATATCCGTCCTCTCCCAGGAACATACCTAGCCCGAACTCCTCTCCTCCGCTTCCCAGGATCGTACCGTAGCCGACTTCGCCATCATCAGGATTTTCAATGGCAAACAATTCTTCGTTTCCCATCCATTCCCATGGCTCAGCTTGTTGGAATGCAATCGCTGCCTGATATAATGCAGACCAATCGCCCTTACTTGGTTTACTCACTACAACTCCTCAACTTGGTGGCGCTTAATACCTTGATGCTATACCCTTTATCTGTAAATAATAATTGAAGAATTCCCTGTTTGGCAAGCCTGAGACCGGCTGGGCATGTTGCGGAATACTTTGGCTAAAATAACTTAACATTTTGACGGTTCGTTACCTGGTTAATTTAAAATTTAAATACGATATAATATCACCATGAATATTAAGCCAGTGACCATGCGTCAAGAAGAAAAAAAAGTTGATCAGCTATTGTGGGATGTCCTATGGCAACCTCTCAACTTTAGAAGGAATATACGCGAATCGTTTAGACTAGACAAACCTCAAATAGAAATCGTTGCTGTCGACAGCAACGATATTGTGGGAGCACTCGTAGCTAATTGGCTATCCAGCAAAGAAATTGAAATACGTCATATCGCGGTGAAGCCAGATTTTCAGAGAATGGCGATCGGAAGTTCACTTGTCGAAGAATTATACAGGCTAATCCAGGACAAAACACTGATTACAATTCAAACATATGCCAGAAATACATCTGTTGGATTTTTCTCAAAGCTAGGCTTCAAGCCTATTGGAAACCGTCTTGAAGTCGAAGGGTTCGCAGAGCACGGGATTTGGCTTCAACAAATGTTGGTTACAAAATAAAAATCTCAAAACCGTTATTGCTGAACAATCGTCCATAATGTGTAGCTCAGGCAGCAAAAGCTTAAATTGTTACCTATACCAGGCTCTGTTGCTTATGCGTAATTGCAAACTTTTTGTTACCTATTTCATTATTCTCATTCTGTAAAGCATAATATGCTTTTAACCGATGACTGGATTTGGTAAACTTAATCTTGCTAAAGGTTAAAAATGTTTTATTACGAAAGCAACCCAACAAGAGAGCAGGCCGAAGATGCTCTTGACCAAGGGCTTGATTACCTTGAACATGGTGATGAAGAAGAGGCTGGCCGCTACTTTTTTAAGAGTACCGAGATAGACCCAACCTATGCCGACGGCTATAACCACCTGGCAAATATCGCCTACAGAAAGTGTGATTGGAAACAGGCTTTAACTCTTTACCGGAAAGCTTTTGAACTGGCCGGTTCTGAAGTAAGGGACATACCTAAAGGTGGATTCTGGGGAATAATAGAAACACGGCCCTACATGCGGGCTTTTCATGGCCTTGGCCTTACTGCCTGGAGAACAGGCAAGCTTGAGAAAGCTTTAGATATATTTAAACAAATGCTGGAACTTAACCCTAATGATAATCAGGGAGTTCGTTACCTCATAGGCTCGATCTATCACCAAATGGGAAACCTTGAAGAAGCTGCCAAATGGTACGAGGAGAATAGTGATGACCCCCACAACATTCATAATTATGGGCTTCTGCTTATCCAGCAAAACAAACTTAAAAAGGCGGCTACCATTCTCATAATTGCCTTTTCGACTAATCCATACATTGCCCCAATGCTCCTTGGCCAGAAGCTGCCAAAAAGTGACTGGTGGCATGGTACCAGTTGGGCTCAACCCGAATGTGCCGAGGATTACCTCATGGATTACTACGCATGGTGGGAAAGTGAATATTTACCCCTGGTTTTCCTTCATGCCTGCTGGAACTCATTGGAAGTCCAGCAAACTGTTAAAGATTTTATTGCAACCAGGAAGGCGTTAAAAAGAGCCAAAACTGGTAACGATAGGGTGAGCCTTGGAAGGGCAGGTGATGCTTTATTTAGCCCGGAAAGAGTTAGGAAGATGGCTGTCAGAATCACCAGGCAGTTTGAAAAAGAGCAAAATGAGTGGGTTGAACTTTAAACGGTTCTAACCATTTACCGAAAAGTCACGGTCGATTATTTACCAAGGCACGTGTCGCATATTCTGAGGATGGTTTATAATTACAGTCAAAAAATGGAGCTTGGTGCGACTGGCGAATTAACTGCAATCCGCAAACTGGATAACAACAATCATGGGAATAATAAGATGCACTGCTAAGCTATTGACCGAGCTTAAAACCAAACCACTGATCGGACCATTTCAGTCTTCCGGTTGGTGCGATTGGCATGCCAACCTCTTGCGGGTAGACCGAAAAAAGTGCTTGCTATTCACTAACAATCAGACGCTTTATTCAATCTTCCTGTCCTCGATGAAGAAATCAGATTTGGAAAACTTTGACAAGGTGTTCAGGCTGGGTTTGTTTACGAGCCTGCTGGCTGAAGGGTTTACAGAGCCACAGATCGAATACGTGTTAAGCAAGCACCAACAAATCGTAATTGCAAAGACAAACAGCCGTAGCATTCTGGGGTCTATGAACGATCTGGTTTTCCAAATCAAATCCATGATATATATGAAGGGTGGACTGGCTAACGCCGATTTATACGAAATTAATAAACAGTTGAACCGCATCCCAATGAGTGCGATTAACTATAAAGCCAGCATCGATGAACTGAAAAGATTACTGGCTGATGCGGGCAAGTAGCCTCATACAACCAAATACAATTTGGAACGAGACATAAAGGCAAGCTGTAGAAGACTCAGTCATCTTAGGTAGAAGAGTGTTGAGTTGGACCCCAGAATTCGGACAGGTTGTTAAGAGAGAGTTCTGCTGCGTACAATAACAGGAATCGAAAGGAGCAGAACACATGAAACCAAACAGAAGGAAACACACCCCGGAATTCAAGGCAAAAGTGGCCATGGAGGCAGTAAAGGGAGAACAGACGGTAGCCGAACTCTCCAGCCGTTTTGAAGTCCACCCCAGCCAGATACATAAATGGAAGAAAGCCCTTCTGGAAGGCGCTGCTGCCATCTTCGGTGATGACCAGCCCCAGAAGAAAAAGGATGATGCTGCCCTCGTCGCTCAGCTGTATCAGCAAATCGGCCAGCTAAAGGTAGAGCGGGATTTTCTCGACAATGCGTTGGGTCGCTGAATCAAGAGCAGCGGCGCGAGGTGGTTAGTAACTCTCATCAGTTGCTCTCAATCACCAAACAGTGCCGGCTGCTTGATATCAGCCGTTCCGGGCTTTATTACCAGCCCAAAGACGCATCCGAGAAAGATCTTAACCTGATGAAGCTGATTGACCGGGGATACCTGGATGCACCATTCTATGGCTCACGCAAGATTGTCGTCTGGCTAAAGGGCCAGG
>PUOQ01000059.1 GCA_003552785.1 Dehalococcoidia bacterium | reverse complement strand
TAGCTGTTGATACAATTCTTTGATGTCCTCACTTGATGTTATCAGGTGGTCCTCTTCGGTATATACCTTAATTTCCTTCGATACTCCTTGGATCGTTTTGCTTTTCGATGAAATGGTTTTGACTGATTCAACAGACCCAGGTGGCCTAATCTGCATTAAACTGATAGTATCGTTGTTAAATTTCCTAATTTCCCATAATTCTATGGGAAGGTCCTTGAAGTTTATCGACTGAACCTGATATTCGGTAAATGAAGGCGCTATAAATAACACCCTTGTTTGACTCCAGTCTACTTCATCTTTTTTCAAAGGAACTTTATTGGATTCGTTATATTCTAAAATACAATCAGCCTTATTGTTCAGAACTAATGATAAATAGGCATATCCCTGATCGATTACGCTGAAGCGCTTATCTCTTTTATATTCAATAACTACAAACGACTTCGCCTTACTATCAAATGCTAAGGTATCAATACGAAAGGATTGCAGAATAAATTCTGACTTGACGGCATGCAACCCGAATAGTAATTGAAGGTTGTCTTCACACAGCTTTTGTATACCCTTTTCAAGCTTGAAATCGAAACTATCAATTACTGACAGCCTGCCGCTCTTTATTGAATATATATCCATGTCAAAATACCTCCAGCCATTGATTATACCGCCCTCTTCACTCACTATACTGCAAGGTTAGCCCTTTTTTCTAATATTAACACCCAATTTATATTCAGGTAGTGCCTATATTTTCAACCACGTTACTTCCCAGTTTTCATCGACCCATAATCCGATGACCTGGGTCATTATGCCCCAGGACCGCACGGCCCTGACAGCTTTATATATCTGTTCCAGTCGGGCTTCTTTGCCCGCTGGATTTCCGGCACAATCGTGATGCGCAACGATAGCAACAAGGCTTGAATTATGGCGGGTTGCCGATATTTTTAAGTAGTTTTTGACCGTTTCAATACTCATACGGTCTTTAGCTTCTGCCAGCAGTCGCTCCGGTGCAGGCCCGGTAATCATGTCTACATAATCAGCGCCGTATTGCTTTTTTAACCATTCCATTACGGGTATTTGTACCCTGCCATCCATGCAGTTAATCGCGGTTGCAAATTTGTATTCAGTCATAGTTAACCTGCCAACCGAATAACCCTTCATGGTTTTTGGGGCAGTATTTTCGGCTCTCGTCAAGCTGTTGCTCAATTGCCAAGTTTTTTAAATCTCCTTTTTGGCTTCAATCGTTCCGTTTATACAAATCGTTGCTTCCTGGATAGGAATGTTCTTGCCCGGTGAAAGAAGTGCCTTCTTTGCTAATTTCTTCATTTATTCTTATTATTTTCCGGGCAATTTTTGAAGCCATATAGAGCACCTCTTGGTTGTTTTGAAAATGAATTATATCACGCAATCATTTTTCCAACATGATTAAATATAACCGCTCCTCAGCCTTAATCTTTCAGCAATCACTCTTCGTTAAGCTTTGCCTGGATTACCTTTACAATTCCGCTCTTGAAATTACCCGACTTATGTTCCGTTAAGCCGTGTTCATGTAATATGCTTTTTAGCCCGCCGGTGGCGGTAAAATCTTTAAACCCCCGGTAATGAGTGCCCCCGGCCATAAACTCAATGCTTCTGGCAAGCAATGCCCAGAAATTATTTGGCAATGGAATATTGAAATCTACCAGTACAACCGACCCATCTTTTTTGACAACCCTTTTAATCTCGGCAACTACTCTGTTTCTTATAGCCTTCTCTTTATCATGAAGGCCGAAAGATATGGAAACATGATCAAAGCAGTTGTCCTCAAAAGGCAAAGCTGTTGCATCTGCAAGGTAAAAGCAGGCGTTTTCCAGGCCGAGGCCCCTTTTTTCTTTGATTCCCGCGTTCACCATGGCTGTGCTGTTGTCAACGCCTGTGGTCAGGAGCCCCTGCCTTGCATACTCAATAACCTGCGCTCCGGTTCCACAGCAAACATCCAGCACCCCTTCGCAGGGTTTCATACCGCAAAATGCGGGCAGCATTTGCCTGACGCTTAGTAGAACCGGGTCAATAATAATCTGATAACCGTTTTTTGGCATTTTTATTGATCGATTGTGTCCGGATAGCGGCAGAATGGCCAATTATACCACTGAACCACCTCCTGTGCGTTGTTCAGGGGCGGCCACCCTTTAATAACTGGCTGGTGCCTGCCAGCCTGGCAATAGAGATGAGGGGTAGCGCTTCTTGCCAAAGCTATATCATAATAATGGCAATACCGGGGCACAAATGCCATATAGAAGGGGATTTTTTTCATTACTTTGAAATGCTTGCTGTATTGGGAACCAAGGTAGCCCGACCTGATTTTTAGGGTTAAATAATATATAATAATATTTGTTGGCCGGGGGTAAAAATAGCCTATTGAGGTTTAAAAATGCCGATATATCAGTATAAGTGTAAAAAATGTGGCCATGATTTCGAACTGTTGTTGCCTATGGGCACCAACCATGAAGAGATAAATTGCACGTCTTGCGGCCTCAAGGAAACAAAGCGCATTTATGCGCCTTTTGGCTTCAAGGGCAGCAGCAGCGGTGGTGGCGGCACAAGCTGTTCATCTGGATGTAGCGGTTGCAGTGGCTGCTAGCCAGGCAATTAAAAAGCCTTATTAACCGCAAAAAGAAGAATCGTTATAAAGAAAAACGGCCAGTAAATAGTTACTGGCCGTTTTTTAACCGGGTTGAGGCTTATATTAGTACATGTCCCCCATGCCCATGCCGCCGCCCGGCATTCCTCCTCCGCCTTTGTCTTCCTTCTCGGGGATATCGGATACCAGAGATTCTGTTACCAGTACCATGCCTGCGATACTGGCTGCATTCTGCAATGCGGCACGAGTTACCTTGGTGGGATCAATGATTCCCAGCTTAACCATTTCAACAAATTCACCGGTATCAGCATTGAAGCCAACACCAGGCGGGCTCTTCTTAACTGCATCGGCAATAACAGCTCCGTCATAACCGGCATTATCGGCAATAGCGCGTACGGGTGCTTCAACTGCCTTCTTAACGATATTGGCACCGGTGGCTTGATCGCCGGTAAGCGAAAGCCCTTCGATAACTTTGAGAGAGTTCAGAAGGCTGACGCCGCCTCCTGGGAGTATGCCTTCCTCAATGGCAGCCCTGGTAGCAGCCAGGGCGTCTTCGACCCTGTGCTTCTTCTCTTTCATTTCGGTTTCGGTGGCAGCACCAACCTTAATTACTGCCACACCACCGGCAAGGCGGGCCATGCGCTCTTGTAGCTTTTCGCGATCGAAATCGGACTTGGTTTCTTCAATTTGAGCTTTGATTTGCTTTATCCTGTCCTGAATCGCCTGCTGGTCGCCTTTACCTTCAACAATGGTAGTGTTGTCTTTATCGGCTACTACTTTACGGGCCTGGCCCAGGTCTTCCAGATTGACAGAGTCAAGTTTACGGCCGACCTCCTCAGAGATTACCTGGCCACCGGTAAGGGTTGCGATGTCCTGAAGCATTGCCTTGCGCCGGTCGCCAAAACCCGGGGCTTTAACTGCCAGCACATTCATGGTGCCGCGTAGCTTGTTGACCACCAGAGTGGCCAGGGCTTCACCTTCTACATCTTCGGCGATGATAAGCACATTTTTGGTTGACTGAAGAATTTTTTCGAGAGTGGGCAGGATATCGGCAATGGCCGAAATCTTTTTATCTGTAATCAAGATATAGGGGTCCTCGATAACCGTTTCCATGCGTGAAGAATCGGTTACGAAATAAGGGCTGATATAACCGCGGTCAAACTGCATGCCCTTTACAAACTCTGTTTCATATTCAGTGCCTTTGGATTCTTCGACAGTGATTACACCATCGTTGCCTACTTCCTGCATGGCATCGGCAATCAGATTGCCAATCTGGTTATCTTTAGCAGTTATGGTGGCTACCTGGACGATTTGGTCTCTGCCTTCAACCGGGGTAGAAGCAGTTTTCAGCTCTTCCATAATAGCGCTGGTGGCTTTTTCAATGCCCCGCTTCAGGCCAAGTGCATCGGCTCCGGCGGCAATATTTTTAAAGCCTTCGCCAATCATGGCAGCGGCCAGCACGGTAGAAGTGGTAGTTCCGTCACCGCAAGCGTCGTTGGTTTTTGAGGCAGCCTCTTTGACCAGCTGCACGCCCATATTTTCAAACGGGTCCTGAACTTCAATTTCCTTGGCGATGGTTACGCCGTCATCAACAACTGAAGGCGCGCCCCACTTTTTGTCGAGAGCTACCGGGCGGCCCTTGGGGCCAAGGGTTACCCTTACAGATTCAGCCAGAATATCCACGCCCTTTTTAAGGGATCGGCGGGCTTCCTCGCCAAATAATAACTGTTTAGCCATAAATTCCTCCTAATTACTCCTTTTTACTTTATAAATTTATTTTTTAAACTTTTTTTGCCAGTATGCTGTTTTCAGACAGAATCATGAGTTCCTGGTCGTCAACCTTGATATCGGTTCCGCCATATTTGGTATAAACCACGACGTCGCCAACACTGATGTCCATAGCAACCGGCTCGCCCTTGTCGTTGCGTTTGCCGGGGCCAACCGCCAGCACCTCGCCCTCCTGGGGCTTTTCCTTTGCTGTGGCGGGCAAAACTATGCCTCCTTTGGTAACCTCTTCGGCCTCGATTGGTTTGACCAGTACTCGGTCTCCCAGGGGTTGAATTTTAACTGCCATTCTTAATCCTCCTTACTTTTTAGTTTTGTTTTTTATCGAGGGCAATTATTTAGCAATCTCAGCCGGAGATTGCTAAATAATATAATAACCTAAATCAACAAGTCTTGCAACATCAATATTGTAGCGTTTGGCATATTAAACATTTTAGGGGCATAGCGTAAAAGAAAGATTCAAGGGTGCAGTTTATGTAGTTATGCAAATTTCAATGAAGGCTTGACGTCCAGGCAAAGCCTGTCAACCGGTTTTCTTTTCAGCTGGAAATAACCACAGGCAGCCACCATCGCAGCGTTGTCGGTGCATAATGCCGGGGGCGGAATCAGCACCGGGACAGGGGATTGATTGACTATCTCCTGTCTTAGTAATCGGTTGGCGGCCACTCCTCCGGAAACAAGCACCTGGTTCACTCCGTGCTCTCTGGCTGCATTTGCTGTTTTGGTTGCCAGAACATCGACTACAGCTTTGCGGAAGCTGGCGGCTGCATCGCTTACATTCTCGATCTGGCCGCTCTCTTTTAAACGTGTTAAAAACGTCTTCAAGCCGCTAAAGCTAAAATTACTGGTTCCTTTGAGCCAGGCACGCGGCATTTCCATATTGGGTGAACCGGATTCAGCTGCCCGGTCTACTGCCGGGCCGCCGGGGTAGCCTAACCCAAGAACCCGGGCTGCTTTGTCAAAAGCCTCTCCGGCCGCATCATCAAGTGTATGGCCCAGCAGTTGATAATCACCGTGGCCTTTCATTAAAACCAGATCGGTATGACCCCCTGAAACAATCAAGCAGACAAGCGGCATCGCCGGTTCATGACCGAAGAGCCAGTTTGCATATATGTGAGCTTCAAGGTGGTTAACTCCTGCAAGAGAAAGGTTGCGGGCAAAAGATATGGCCTTGGCAACATTGGTACCGACCAAAAGAGAGCCGGCCAGGCCGGGTCCGAAGGTAACCGCAATAGCATCTATGTTATCCAGGGTTTTTGAAGACTGCTTCAGGGCTTCATCAATAACGGGCATTATGGAAAGCAGGTGTTGCCGGGAAGCAACTTCCGGAACGATACCGCCATACCTGGCGTGAATATCTACCTGGGAGCTTACCACATTTGATATTATGTATCGGCCATCCTGTACCACAGAGGCTGCGGTTTCATCACAAGATGTTTCGATGCCCAGAACAATCATTTTTGTATTATATCATAGCCTGCAGGGCGTGTTTGGCAAAGGCTGTTTCAATTGACTGGCTATAGAGCCCATGCTATCATAGCCTGAAAGCAATAGCTTGGTTTTACCAGTATATGAGCGCACTCAAAAAGCTTGAAGAAGATGTAGTTCAGTGCCGTGCCTGCCCGTTGGCTGGAGGGCGCACCAATGCCGTACCCGGTGAAGGCAGCGATAAGGCCGACCTTGTGTTTGTAGGTGAAGCTCCCGGTGCATCTGAAGACAGGCAGGGCAGGCCCTTTGTCGGCTCGGCTGGCAAGTTTCTGGATGAACTGCTCCATTCAATAGGGCTTAATCGCAATCAAGTATATATTGCCAACATTATCAAATGTCGCCCGCCCGGCAACCGGGATCCGCAACCGGACGAAATTGCTGCCTGCAAGCCATGGCTGGACCGTCAGATTGAAATCATAAAACCCAGAATGATAGTCACCCTCGGACGGTTTTCAATGTCGCTTTTTATACCGGGAAAGGCCATAAGTAAATGTCATGGCATTCCGGTATCCAGGGACGGGGTCACATTTTATCCGATGTATCATCCGGCGGCTGCGTTGCACCAAAATAACTTGAGACAAGTTATCATGGCCGATATGCTGCGAATCCCCATTTTGCTGGAGGAAATTAAAGCCGGAGATGATGCACAAAGCATTCAGGAAGAGACAACAATACAACAATTAAAATTATTTTAAACATGAAGGAAAACAATGCAGCAGAGACAAATTAAGCCCAAACTCAAGCTCATACCCCTCGGAGGACTGGGGGAAATTGGAAAGAACATGATGGTTCTCGAATATGGAGAAGACA
Source organism: Dehalococcoidia bacterium (assembly GCA_003552785.1). Lineage (GTDB taxonomy): Bacteria > Chloroflexota > Dehalococcoidia > Dehalococcoidales > CSSed11-197 > CSSed11-197. The sequence continues at coordinate 14,180 of PUOQ01000059.1, read as the reverse complement.
TCATAGTCATAGACTCCGGATTGATGTTTCCGGAAGAAGATATGATGGGCATTGATCTGGTTATACCCGATATAACTTATCTGCTTGAAAGAAAAGAAAAAATTCGGGGCATAGTTATAACCCATGCACACGAAGATCACATCGGGGCGTTGCCTTACGTCCTGCCTCAATTGAATGCGCCGATTTATTGCACTCGCCTGGCCAAGGGGCTGATTTCGGTTAAGTTAAAGGAAGGCAAGGCTTTAAATAAGGCCAAAATTAACGAAATCGAATATGGCAAGAGCATAACCCTGGGATGTTTCAAGGTGGAGTTCTATCCCGTTTGCCACAGCATTCCTGATACTGCCGGCCTTATCATTGATACCCCTATCGGAACAATAGTCCATACAGGCGATTTTAAGCTGGATTATACACCTGTTTATGGGGAGCCGACCAATCTTTCTCGCCTGGCACATGCAGGGTCTAAAGGCGTGTTGATGCTTTTGTCCGATTCGACTCATGCCGAACGGACAGGTTATACGCCTTCAGAAAGGGTTATCGGTGAAGCTCTTGATCTGATAATCTCACGGGCAAAGGGCCGAGTAATCGTAGCTACATTTGCCTCATTGATTTCGCGTGTACAGCAAGTTATAGATGCAGCTTCTAACCACGGGCGAAAAGTGTTTGTCTTTGGTCGCAGCATGAGTGACAACGTTAAAATGGCGCTGGAAATGGGATACTTAAAAGCGCCGCCGGGGGTCCTCGGAAGGGCTGATGAATTGAGGCATACCCCGTCAGAAAAAGTGGTCATTATGGCTACCGGGTCTCAGGGCGAACCCACTTCAGCACTGGTTCGTATAGCCAATCATGCTCATCGCCAGGTGTCAATCGCCAGTGGAGATACGGTGATTGTTTCGGCCTCACCTATTCCTGGGAATGAAGCCCTGGTCAATCGAACTATAGACAGTCTGTTTAAACAAGGAGCAGAAGTCTTTTATCACGGACTTTCCCAGGTGCACGTTCATGGCCATGCCAGCCAGGAAGAACTTAAATTGATGCTTAACCTGGTTCGGCCGAAATTTTTTGTTCCCATTCATGGTGAATTCAGGCATCTTACGCTGCATTCCCGGCTTGCTCTTGACGCCGGGGTGGAGGAACAAGATATTTTCCGCCTTGAGGATGGAGACGTGCTGGAAATAACGCCAAAATCCGGCAAGGTTACCGGCAGGGTGCCTTCCGGGCACGTTTATGTTGATGGCTTAAGCGTGGGTGATGTCGGTGGTGTGGTGCTTAGAAACCGGAGAATGCTTTCAAGGGATGGTATAGTAGTGGTAATTGTTGCTGTTAATCAGCAGACAGGGAAACCGGTAAGCCATCCGGATATAGTCACCAGGGGGTTTGTAGATACGGTGGAGTGTAAAGATATAATAGAAGGGGGTAAAGACCTGGTGGCAAAAACCGTAAATAATATCGCTAAAAATGATAATGATGTAGCATCGGCTGACAGCCGGGTCAGGGATGAGCTTAACCGCTATTTTTTTGAAAAAACCAAGCGTCGACCGATGATATTGCCGGTAGTGGTAAAAATCTAGGAAGAGGTGCGGGGAAGAGCCATGAAGGAAAAAAAGGGCAGAGAAAAAACAAAGGCTCACAAGAAACAGGGCAACGATAAATTAAAAACAAGGGAAAAAAGGAACACCCCGGATGGAAAAGCCCCTGGAAAGGGATTTAACCCGTTTAGAATATTATTAAGCGGCTGGTTCTGGCTGGTTGCAGCCGTGGTGGCAATGGCGGGGGTTCTTTACTGGCAATGGGCCAACTTTGTTGATTTTTTGTGGGGTATAGCGCGGGGCACCATGGGCCTGTTTGGCTGGGGAGTAGTCCTGATAGGCCTGGCCGTGCTTATTATCCTTATCATTCTCAACCGGCATCAGCTGGTTGAGCTGGCTCGAAGGTGGAAGCTTTACCAGTGGAATAAATGGCTGGGCGCAGCTTTCTGGTTTGCGTTTGCATGGGGAGCCCTGGGTTTATTCGAGCTTGGCGGTGCTGTTGGAGATTATATCATTGCCGGGGACCGGTTTGTTGTTGGCTGGTTAATTGTCGCCGGTCTTTTTTTGGGCGGTTTCATTTTTCTTTTTCCCGGCCTGGTGTGGCGCGGGGTTAAAGGTGTTGGAAGGGCCATTTCTAAAATATTCAAGATGCCCCCTAAAAAGCCCAAACCTCAAAAACCAGTACAGGAGGAGATGCAATTTAATTACCCTCCTTCGGTTATGCAGCAGGATGCTGTAGAACCTAAAACTGAAATCGGGCAGATTCAATCACCAAAACAAACATCAGCTGGCTCTATCAAGCCGCCCTCTTACCTGGTGCCCCCGGAAGTTTACCCCGGCAAGAAGTACCCCGAAGTGCCTGTAGAAAAGTCTGAAAAGCCGCAACCATCTCCCTCAGCAAAGACTTCGCCAAAGTCAGGGGAGCAAAAACAATCCGAGGAGAGCCTGGATTTACAGCAAGTCGCCCGGGACGTATGGCGTAAGTATGGAGAATCTTCAGATCTTGTTATGGTAGACGGCTGGAAGCTGCCCCCGGTTGATATTCTGGAATTGGCTCCCGAAATTGATTTTCCCCAGTCAGACAATAACCAGAGGGCCCGACTTATAGAAGAGGCCCTTGAGAGTTATGGAGTTGAAGCCAGGGTGGTCCAAATCAACGCCGGCCCGACGGTCACCCAGTTTGGTGTGGAGCCGGGGTGGGACAGGCGCTATCGTGAATTTAAGGAAAGAGACGAGAGCGGCAGTACAGTTACCCGCCAGGAAGAGACATCCCGGACCCGGGTTAAAGTAGAGCGCATAACTGCACTGGCCAACAATCTTGCACTGGCACTGGCGGTTCCCGGAGTTCGTATAGAAGCTCCTATACCCGGAAAAGCGCTGGTAGGCATTGAAGTGCCCAACACCGATTTTGGCGTGGTGAGCTTGCGCAGCGTTATTGAAAGCGCTAATTTTCAAAAAATTCTGGGCAAGTCAAACCTGGCCCTGGCTCTGGGCAAAGGCGCAGGAGGCGAGGCAATAGCTGGGGATCTGGCAAAAATGCCTCATTTACTGGTGGCTGGTTCTACCGGAAGCGGTAAAACAGTCTGCTTGAACGCTATCATCTGCTGCTTGTTGATGTATAATTCACCGGCTGATTTAAAGTTTATTCTTATCGACCCCAAGCGGGTAGAGATGGTGCAGTTCAAGACGTTGCCCCATCTGGCTACCCAGGTTGTTGTGGATACAGACAAAGCCTTAAACACGCTCCGGTGGCTGAGCCAGGAAATGGATCGGCGTTATAAAGCGCTATCATCAGCTGGTGCGCGTAATCTTGAAGGCTATAACAAGAAGGTCGAAAGACAGGAGAGAATGCCCAACCTGGTGCTAGTTATTGACGAGCTGGCTGATCTGATGATGACCGGTTTTGCAGAGGTTGAACATATACTTTGCCGGCTGGCACAGCTCGCTCGTGCCGTTGGCATCCATCTTATAGTAGCCACGCAGCGGCCCTCAGTTGACGTTATAACCGGCCTGATTAAAGCCAACTTTCCCACTCGTATTAGCTTCGCCGTGACTTCACAGGTGGACTCCAGAACCATTCTGGACAGCATTGGTGCCGAAAAATTGCTTGGCCGGGGAGATATGTTGTATCTGCCTACAGAGGAGGCCAAGCCCAAGCGTTTGCAGGGTTGCTTTGTATCTGACCCCGAAGTAGACAGGCTGGTGTATTTCTGGGGTACGCAGAAACAGGAGCAGGCAGCCAACCTGGACCTTGGGGAAGCAGATTCACTAGAACCATCAAGCAAGATACAGGAAACCATTGCTCCGGGCGACCCCTTGCTTTCTGCAGCCCGGCAGCTGGCAGAAGATCACAGTAATATATCTACTTCGTTTCTGCAGCGCAAGCTTCATATTGGCTATCCCAGGGCAGCCAGGTTGATGGAGCAACTGCAGCAGGAAACCGAATCCGGAGAAAATGATAATGATGGCGGGGCAGAGCTGGGCCGGGATACAGGTTAACCCAGAGCCCCGGGATAAAGTACTATTTCTTTGCCATTATTATTACCGCAATTACTCCTGGCCCGCTATGACCGGCAAGGCCGGCACCGACAGTTGCCAGCAGGATGTTCTCTTTGGGAAAAATAGGGTCAAGCCGCTCGGCCAGGTTTTTAGCATCTTCGGGGGTGTTGCAGTGAAGCACGGAAAGCTCCTCAATTTCACCTGCATTTTTTACGAATTCAACCAGCTTATCGATGCCTTTATTGCGGTTGCGAACCTGCCCTACCGGCACAAACTCACCCTCCCTCAAGGTCAAAATCGGCTTGACATTGAGGACAGAACCCATCAGGGACTTGGCTTTACCGATGCGACCTCCTTTTGCCAGGTATTTCAGGGTATCAAATAAGACCAGGAACCTGACCCTGTCAATCATGTCGTTTACCGCCGTGACAATTTCTTGCAGACTTTTGCCGTCTCTGGCCATGCGGGCGGCCTTGATGACGATCAATCCGTGGGCTATGGAAAGCTTTTTAGAGTCAACCACTTCTATAGGGCAGGGGTAATCCCCGGCTTGTTTTGCCTGTAGTGCAGAGTTGTAGGTCCCGCTCAATTTGGATGAAATAAGTATCGAAAGGATGCCATCAGCTTTCGGAGCAAGTCTTTCATAGGCTTTTGCAAAATCCTGCGGGGTGGGCTGGGAGGTGCGGGGGTGGACCGGACCGTTAAAAGCCCTGTCATAGAATTCCTCGCGGGATATTTCAACACCGTCCAGGAAAGATTCTGTTCCAAAAAGAATATATATGGGAACAACTGTTATGTCCAGATCCTGGACCAGATCTTGAGGTATATCGGCAAGGCTGTCGGTTACTATTTTAATTGTCATGATACAATCTCCCTGCGGTTATTGATTCGGATAAAACGAAGTATACAGAGAAGTCATAACATTTTTCAAACCATAACCGGTTTTTCTTTAGGAAAAGAGCTTAGCCGGAGCATGTTCAGGTGTTAACATCATTGTCGCCAATAGCGGGTTTTGCCAGCGGCCAATATTATTGTAGAATAAGGTTTGCCTCTCCGGCATATTTAAGAACTGGAAAGCAAGCATAAAACAGATTATATGAAGAAGCGGGAATTAATCACGGTAATCACCCTGGCGGTGCTGGCTGTGACCGTGCTTTTAGGCACTGCCCTGTCAAGCAGAGTGTTTTATACTACCCTGGAAATCCAGAAAGGGGAAATGGTTCACGACGAAGGGTCGGGCAGCTATGAACTCCCTTTTTACCTGTATAAAGATGCCTGGAGTGAATACCAGGCGAACGTGGTTGACCTTACCATAGATATAGACGCCACAGATGGTGACCTGGCTCAGTTTACCTTTGAACTGCGCCCAAAACACAATTACCAGCTGGATTCATTGCAGCTGGGTTTTTATTTTCAGGATATCCCCCGGGCGTTGCTGCTTAAAAACCCCCACACCGGTGAAGAGGTTGAGCATGAATACACCCGGATCGAGGGAGGCACGTATGTCCGCCTTGAGTTTGATCCGCTGGAAACTGTTGCCGGGGAGAAGGTCACAATTGACATGTGGCTTGATCTTTCGGAGATCACCTCCAGCGTAAGTGATGGGTTGCTGTTGACTTCATTTTCGATGCATCAGGACAGTGTTTTTAAAATTGCAAGGCACGTATCCAGGGAGGAAGTGCTTAACATAAATATTCCGGCCTTTGAAGGTTAGCCCGACTGTTCAAAAGTGTTTTCGGGATAATTGCCGGGAAAACCCCGATATCAACCCTGGCCCGCCTGGTTTTTGCCTGATGCTTTGCTTATCAGCACTTCTTTGCTTTCCATGGCTACTCTTAGCTCTATAATCCGGTCTCTTATGAGGGCTGCTTTTTCGAATTCGAGGTTTTTGGCTGCGGTTTTCATCTGCTTTTCAAGGTCTCTTATAAGTCTTGAAACCTCTTCGCGGCTGGCAGGCTGTTTTTCATATCCTGGTTGCTGGCCTTCAGTTGCCGATTTAACCCTCTCCGTCAAATCTTTTATCGCCTTGCGGATGCCAAGAGGGGTTATACCATGCTCCAGGTTATAGGCTTCCTGTATCTGCCTGCGGCGCCGGGGTTCTGCTATTGCCCGCTCCATGGAGCCGGTGGTAACGTCGGCATACATTATTACATGGCCGTCAATATGGCGTGCCGCTCTGCCCATGGTTTGTATGAGTGACTCCTCAGAACGCAGGAAGCCTTCCTTGTCGGCGTCAAGAATGGCCACAAGGCTTACTTCGGGCAGATCAAGGCCTTCACGTAAAAGGTTGATTCCGACAACAACATCATAAACCCCCAGGCGAAGGTCCCTTAAAATTTTCACCCTTTCCAGAGTATCGATTTCAGAGTGCAGATAGTTTGTCTTAATACCCAGTTCAAGCAGGTAATCAGACAGTTTCTCTGCCAGTTTTTTGGTAAGGGTGGTGACCAGGCACCTTTCCCCTCTCTTAACCCGGATGCGTACTTCATGGATGAGGTCGTCAATCTGGCCGCTGGTGGGTTTAATTTCCACAGTTGGCTCCAGCAGACCAGTTGGCCTGACCAGCTGCTCTACTACTTGCTGGCTCTTGCTGAGCTCATATGGCCTGGGGGTTGCCGATACGTAAATGGCCTGGTTAATGCGCTGATTAAACTCGTTAAAACAAAGAGGCCGGTTATCCAGGGCAGAGGGAAGGCGGAAGCCATAATTTACCAGCACTTCTTTACGGGCACGGTCGCCGTTATACATGCCGCGTATCTGGGGGATAGTCATGTGGGATTCGTCAATCACAAGCAAAAAGTCTTTTGGAAAATAGTCAATGAGAGTATATGGAGCGCTGCCCGGTTCGCGCCGGGTCAGATGGCGGGAATAGTTTTCTATGCCGTTGCAATAACCCACTTCGCAGAGCATTTCCAGGTCGTAATTGGTGCGGGCTTTAAGCCTGGCGGCTTCAAGAAGCTTACCCTGGCTTTCAAGCTCTTTTAATCTGGCTTCAAGCTCCAGGCGGATGCCGTCCATGGCTTCTGCCATTCTGTCCGGAGAGGTTACAAAATGTTTGCCCGGATAGATATCTATTTCATCGAGCTCGGCTAATAGCTCCCCGGTTAGCGGGTCAAGCCGCATTATGCGCTCAAGCTCGTCACCGAAAAATTCCAGCCTGATGGCAGTGTCTTCGTAAGCCGGTAATATTTCAAGCGTATCACCTTTCAGGCGAAAATGGCCGCGGGACAGGTCATAATCGTTTCTTTCGTATTGCTGGTCGACCAGCTGCCGGAGCAATTTTTCCATGGGGCAGCGCTCGCCTTTTTTTAAGGATACTATAAAACTGCGATACTCTTCGGGTTCACCCAGTCCGTAAATGCACGAGACAGAAGCTACAATGACAACGTCACGCCGGCTCAGCAGGGCCCGGGTGGCAGCATGGCGCAACTTATCAATTTCATCGTTTATGTCGGTTTCCTTGTCGATATAAGTGTCAGTTTGGGGCAGGTAGGCTTCAGGCTGGTAGTAGTCGTAATAACTTACGAAGTATTCAACTGCATTGTTGGGTAAAAACTCTTTGAATTCGCTGTAAAGCTGGGCGGCTAAGGTTTTATTGTGGCTGATCACCAGGGCAGGCTTGCCTGCGCGGGCGATGGTGTTGGCCAGGGTAAAGGTTTTGCCGCTGCCGGTAACTCCGAGCAGGGTCTGGTGGGGGTGGCCAAGCTCAATACCTTCTGCCAGCCTGTCAATTGCCCGGGGTTGGTCACCGGTAGGTTTAAACTCTCCAAAGACTTCAAAAGGAGCCATAAATCGCTTATTCTTTGCCCAGGCCTCCGAGTGCCAGTTTAATTTTATCCTCCAGCTTCAGGGAAGCATCTCTGGGCAGGCTGGCTACAGCCCGGGAGGCTTCGGCAGTTGAATATCCCAGGGAAATAAGTGCGGCTACCACATCGTTATTTTCAAGGTCGCTCGATGAAAGAGGTGTTACCATGTCATCTGAGGCCAGCTTATCTTTAAGTTCAAGCACAATGCGGCTGGCGGTTTTTTTGCCGATACCCCGGATTGTTGTCAATAATTCGGAATTGCCGGAAACAATGGCGGCAGCCAGGGATTCAATATCCATTTCAGAAAGCATTATCAGTGCAAGCCTGGGCCCCAGACCGCTGATACCCAGCAGGTTTTTAAAAAGAGCAAGCTCTGATTGGCTGGTAAAGCCGTAAAGGCTGATCCCATCTTCTCTCATCTGGAAATGGGTGAATAATTTAACCTCGGCGCCTGCTTCTCCGAGCTTGGAAAGAGTAGCCGGGGGTATGAATATCTGCAGGCCTATTCCGGATACGTTGATAATGGCGTAATCGGTGCTTACTGCTTCCAGGCTACCTTTTATGCTGCTAATCATTAGCTCCTCCGGTAATTGCTTCCCGGTGTGCCTGACGCAGGTGACATATGGCAGTTGCCAGGGCATCGGCAGCATCAGGTTGCAGTGTGCCTGGCTCCAGATCAAGTTGCAGGCGCACCATTTCCTGAACCTGCGGCTTTGAGCTGTTTCCATAACTGGCGGCGTTGTATTTAATGGCCGCTGGCGAGTATTCAAATGCTGGCAATCCTGCGCTGGCGGCGGCCAGCAGGGCTATTGCCTGTGCTTTTCCGATAGCCAGGGCAGTACGGGAGTTGTCGGCTACAAACGGGGTTTCTATGGCTACAGCGACAGGCTGATATTTCCCAATGATGTCACACAGTGAGCGGTAGAGGAAGAAAAGCCTCTCTCCCATTGACCGCCGCTTGTTGCACTTTATGGCATCACAGGCAACAAGGGTGAAGTTATCTCCCTGGCAGTCAATAATCCCGTACCCCATCACACTTGTGCCGGGGTCTATCCCCATAACCCTCATCTCTTTAAGTCGAGCGGAACTGCTCTACCACGCTATCGTTAAAATCTACATTTGAGACAACATACTGAACATCGTCGAGGTCCTCTAGTTTGTCCAGTAGTTTTATGATCTGCAGCTGGGTTTGTTCATCAGGTGAGATCAGCGTCTTGGCAACCTGGCTGACTTCAGCTGATTTCACGCTGGCGCCCTCTGCTTCAAGTGCTTTCATTACGCTTTCCATGTCTTCAGGCTGGGTATAAACTTCAAAATAATCTTCACCCGAAACCACGTCTTCTGCCCCGGCATCAATAGCTTTAAGGGTGATTTCTTCGGAGTCTAAGCCGGCTATATCCAGTGAAATAATACCTTTAGGATCAAACAGCCAGGCAACGCTGCCGTTTTCTCCCAGATTGCCCCCGCTTTTAGAGAAAGTAGAACGGATTTCCTGCACAGCTCTGTTCCGGTTGTCTGTTTGCACACTAACCATGATTGCGGCCCCTCCGGGGCCATAACCCTCAAAAACGGCCTCAATAAAATTGGCCCCTTCCAGTGAGCCATCACCGCGTTTTATAGCCCGCTGTATGTTTTCTGATGGCATGTTGTTGTCCTTGGCTTTCTGTATAGCCAGGCGTAGACGGGAGTTCAAATCCGGGTCGCTGCCCTTTTCCCGGGCAGCCAGTATTATCTCGCGGGTAAGTTTAGTAAAAAGCTTCCCCCGGCGTGCGTCGGCAACCCCTTTTTGATGCCTGATGGAATGCCACTTGGAATGACCGGACATCCTTTAATTAAGCCTCCTAGCCTTGAAACGAAATTTGGTTCTCTGCTGGTAGTTTTATTGTATCATTATACATAATTGAATGAAAATCATGCCCTTGCCTTTATTAAAGCCAGGTTACAAATAACAGCTCTTTAAAATACAGCACTTTAGCGCTAAAAAGCAAGATTTTTTCCGCTGCTTTAATTGTTCAACCGTTGTTTTCTAAAAGTAAATGCAAATTCAACCGGTGTTTGTCTGGGCCTTGAGGCTCCTGATGCAGGGGTGATAGAATGCTTTTAAGGAGTCTTAAATGCGCATTGTCTTTATGGGCACCCCTGAATTTGCCCTGCCGGTTTTAAACAGCCTTGTTTCAGAGCACGATGTGGCAGCCGTGTATACGAGGCCGGATGCGGCAGCTGGAAGGGGAAGGAAGGCGGCTGCTTCACCCGTAAAACAAAGATCCCTTGAGCTTGGCCTGCCAGTAGAACAGCCAGCAAATTTTAAAGATCCGCAGGTTGTAAGCAGGTTTAAGGAATATCGGCCTGAAGCTGCGGTGGTGGTAGCCTACGGGCGTATACTGCCCCCGGAAGTGCTTGAAATACCGCCGTATGGTTGCATCAATGTTCATTACTCTTTACTGCCTTTCCATCGGGGAGCTTCGCCAGTAGCGGGTTCAATACTGGCGGGCGACTGTTTTACCGGTGTTAGCATTATGCTTATGGATGAGGGTATGGATACTGGCCCGGTGATTACCCGCGCTCAAGTGCCGGTTTTTTACTATGACACCAGCAAGAGCCTGGCAGGGCGCCTTTCGATCATTGCTGCCGGAATACTCGGTGATGCTTTAAATGCCTGGTCAAAAGGGTCATTCCGGCCCAAAAAGCAGAATAATTCCGAAGCAACCTATTCGGGCATAATCTCTAAAGAAGACGGGAAGATAGATTGGAATGAATCCGCAACAACCATCTGGCGCAAGTCAAAAGCGTATTATCCGTGGCCGGGCATTTATACCACCTGGCGGGGCAAAACACTCAAACTTCACAGGGTGAGTCCCCTGCAATGCGAAATAAACGAGCCCCCCGGAACAGTTATCGAGATCAGGGAAAATAATAACTTCCAGCTCGGAATAGCCACCGGTGAAGGTGTGCTTCAGGTTATAACATTGCAGCTTGAAGGGAAAAAAGCCAACAACTCAACCGAATTTTTACGAGGCCAACCGGGCTTTATCGGTTCGATTCTGCCATGTTAACTGGCTTGAGGAGGGGTCTCATCAATGTTTTCAGCCAGAAGGTTTGCTAAAAGCGCGTGGCGCATAAACATCTTTCTTTGAAATTCCCTCTCTTCATCCAGGCTGATTTCATAATTGGGGTCAGGAGCTGCCCAGAAGAAAACCCATTGCTTGTTTTTGTCTATATTCATTAAAGGAGACCCCCTTCATGATTAATACAACGTAATCAAGGTATAAGTATTACCAGAACTGGCTCACTTCCGGGTTGTTATCTTTCAAATTTGCCAGCATAGAATTCTTTCAACCTTACTTAATAATGTTAGGGCTTGTATGTGGTTTTTGTCAATAGCTGCTCTTTTTCCTGGCTAACTGGCTAAAAAGATTCTCATGCAACTGGTTTTAAGCATTAACAAACAAGAATAGGTTATAATTTTTTTATACATATTGAAAGGAAGAACGGCCGAATTAATGCATTATGGTGACAATATCTTAAAAAAAGTACAGAAGCCGGCGCGTTACACGGGTGGAGAATGGAATATGGTATCCGGCAACTGGGAAGAAGCTGAAGTGCGTATTGCTTTAAGTTACCCTGATGTTTATGAAGTGGGTATGTCCTCCATTACGGTGCCGGTCTTATACCACGCTGTTAATAAATTAAACTTTGCGCTTGCGGAAAGAGTTTTTGCACCCTGGCCGGATATGGAGCAGCAATTAAGGCAGGCAGGAGAGTGTCTTTTAAGCCTTGAAACCGGTCGCCCGATAAAGGATTTCGATCTGGTGGGTTTTTCTCTGGGTTATGAGCTTACTTACACTAATATACTCAATATTTTGAACCTGGGGGGCTTGCCGGTAATGGCACGTGACAGGGGTGAAGGCCAGGCACTGGTGATGGCAGGTGGCATTGGTGCGCTCAACCCGGAACCATTGGTTGATTTTATCGACTTTTTTGTAATCGGGGATGGTGAAGCAGTCATTTCTCAAATTGCCAGCACCATAAGAGAGTGCAAGGCAAAAGGTGCCTCAAGGAACGAGATGCTTCTGGAGATATCCGGAATTGAGGGTATTTATGTTCCATCTTACTATCATGTAGAATATGACAAACTGAATCGCTTTAAAAATATCAGGCCGTCCAGCCCAGGCGCGCCTTTACCGGTAGAGCGTGTTTATTGTACGAAATTGCCGCCCCCGCCACTAGACCCTATTGTTCCTCTTATTGAAACCGTTCAGGACAGGTCGGTAGTAGAAATAAGCCGGGGATGCACGCGGGGTTGCCGTTTTTGTAATGCCGGCATATATTACCGCCCATTGCGCCATCGTAGTGCAGGAGAAATCCAGAAGGTTGTCGAAGAGCTGAATCAATCCTGTGGTTATGATAATGTCACTCTACTGTCGTTAAGTTCTGGAGATCACCCGCAGATTTCAGAGATAATAAACCGGCTCAGCAATATGCCCGGTGCCCAGGATATGACCCTTTCCCTGCCGAGTCTGAGGGTAGACGGCCTTTCCCTTGGCCTGGTGGAAAAGCTGCCGGGCCGCAGAAAAAGTGGGCTGACTCTTGCCCCGGAAGCGGCTACACAGAGGTTGCAGGGAGTGATAAATAAAATCGTGCCGGAAGAAGAAATCCTGGATACTTGCTCAAAGGCTTTTGAACGCGGCTGGACTACATTAAAGCTTTACTTTATGCTCGGGCTGCCAACTGAAACGGATGAAGACCTGGAAGGCATAACAAGCCTTGTTTACAAGATTTACAATTTAACAAAACTGGCTCCCGGGCGGCGGCCGCATCTCAGACTAAGCCTCTCGACCTTTGTGCCCAAAGCACACACTCCTTTTCAGTGGGTTGGCCAGATAAGCCGGGAAGAAATAATGCGGCGCGTTGCGCTTGTGAAAAACGGAATTAATCGGAAGGGAGTTAAAATCAGCTATCAATCGCCTGAGCAAAGCCTCCTCGAAGCAGTTTTCTCCAGGGGGGACCGGCGCCTTGGGTGTGCAATACATCATGCCTGGGAGATGGGGGCTCGTTTTGACGGCTGGGATGAATGGTTTGATTTTAACCGGTGGCAACAAGCATTTGAATACAACGGGGTTGACCCTGCGTTTTATGCCAACCGTCAGTTGTCACTCGATGAACCGCTGCCATGGGGGCATATTGACAGTGGTGTAAGCCGGGCATTTCTTTTAAAAGAGTACCAGAGAGCGCTGGAAGGCATTACAACGCCTGATTGTCGCGTTGGAGGGTGCAATTACTGCGGTCTGCAAATACGAACCCCTGAGTGCCATAGTCTTTCCAGAGAGGTTGGCCAGCATGAATAAAATTGTGTTGATAAACAAAGATTTATGTATCGGGTGCGGGGTTTGCGTCAAGTTATGTCCGCCAAAAATTCTGTACCTGGATGATGATAACAAAGCTTGCGCAAGCGACGAAAGCCGGTGTGACCGGCTTCGTGGCTGTGAGCGCAAATGTCCTGCCGGGGCAATCTTGATTAATTAGTGTTTTAATCGAAAACAGTGATAGCCACCAGGCTGTCCGCGGTCTTGATGTCCATTAGTTTAACGCCCTGGGTGGAGCGTCCCTGCACTGTAATGCCTTTGCGCGGATCATCTTCCTTGACGGGCGTCCGGGTAACTGAGCCGTTGGCGGTAATTAGCATTACCTGTTGATTTTCGGTTACCTGTTTGGCCGCAGTTACCGGCCCGGTTTTACCGGTCAGATGGAAGGTTTTGACTCCGCTGCCTGCCCTTTTCTGGACGGGATATCTGGACAGGGGTGTAATCTTGCCATAGCCCCGTTCAGTAACTACCAGCAGGTATGCTTCAGGGTTGACCATGTCCATGGCAACTACATGGTCGCCCCCAATAAGTTTTATAGCCTTGACCCCTCCACTGGCTCTCTGGCTGGTGCGAATGTCTTTTACCGGGAACCTGATTGATTGCCCTTTGCTGGTTGCCAAAAGGACATCGTTGTCTTCGCCGCCCAGCCTGGCGCTTACCAGGCAATCATTGGCATCAAGGTCCATTGCGATAAGCCCGCTTGAGCGCACAGAACGGAAATATTTGACGTCGACTTTCTTTATTTCACCTTTCTTTGTGGCCATAATCAGAAAATGGCCATCAGCCATTTCTTTGGCATCAACCACTGCTGTAACTCGCTCTGCATCCTTGAGAGGTATCAGGTTGATAACTGAAATGCCCTTGCTGATCCTTGAGGCATCCAGGGGCACCTCGTGGCATTTTATGGAATACACCCGGCCCCGGTCGGTAAAGAAAAGCAGATTGTCGTGAGTGTCGGCATACAGCAGGAATCGGGCAGAGTC
>PUOQ01000030.1 GCA_003552785.1 Dehalococcoidia bacterium | reverse complement strand
GGAGTTACCTGGCACTCTTTATACTGGTCATAACAAGAAGAGCGGTTGAGGGGCTGGGTCCGGATATGAAATCCGGCAGCAGAAGGTTAAGGCGGCTAGCCAACCGCGTGCTTTTTTACCGTTCCGAGATATAGCCTGCTCTTTTTCTTAAATATTTGGAGCGCCAATATAATACCGGTAAGTATATTGACCATAAACAGGATATGTAAGAAATATGTTATTGAACTTAAGTGCCATCTGCCGGGATTTCAAGCAGCAGCATAAACTTGGCTCGGCTCTTTCAGTGTTGATAGGAAATTGTCATCGGGTTATAATGTCATGTTTGCCAAAAAGCTGCATTAATTGTTGCAATTTGGTAATATTCTCCGGCATATTGTTATCGTAAATATCTGAGGTTTATCCGCAAACTGGATAATTTATCCGGGAAAGAACCATAAGCGAATAGAAAGAGGAGTTTGAGTTGACCGAAAGTGTATTTAGTGTAATGAAAGACAAGGGCCTGACCAGCCTTGAAATATTTAACGATAAAAGGGCAGGCAATTTTCTGTTAAGAGGGGCAAAAGAGTGGCAGGATAGCCAGAGATGGGAAAATTACATGGAGGAGTTTACTCCGGAAGATATACTCACAGACGGTTACTTTGCTACAGGAACCAAAGAGCTTTTAGAAGACTTTTCGAAGCTTGGGCTAGTAAACTATTTAGAGTCAATTAAAAAACTGCTGCATGAAGGCAGGCATCATGGTATCGAATTTTATTACAACCGCCGGCTCGATATAAGAGTAATGTATTGCAAGAGTGTAAATACACTTGGTATGGGCAACAAAAGGCATGCCATAAGAGCCGGTGGTATACGCCGACACGAGCCAGGAGAAGCCGAGCTGGATGTGTTGATAGATGGGCTTAACCTGGCCAGGGCCATGACATATAAAAATGCCCTGATCGACATCCCTTTTGGCGGTTCCAAGATTCTGGTGCAGTGTGATCCGGTAAGCCTCGAAGATTACGATACACTGGGTTTTCTGGCCTATATTATTGATAGAAGCCGGTCTTTTACCGGGCCTGATATGGGCTTTGAACCGGCAATGACCGATGTCATGAGGCAAAGGTTTACCAATGCGATCACCGGCGGGCTTAAAAGCCCCATGGGTCCAACAGGCGGCATCACCGCCTACGGCGGGTATTTAGCTATCAAGGAAGCATGTTCTTTTCTTTATGGCAATCCGGAGCTAAAAGGGCGCCAAATTGCCGTTCAGGGTTTAGGTGCATGTGGTTATCCGCTTTCCCGGCACTTTTTAAAAGAAGGGGCTGTTTTAACCGTGACCGATACAGATTATTCCCTGGTGGAGAAACTAAAGGAAGAATGGGGCCCGGAAAATGTAAGTTACGTTGAACCCGGGGATATATATACTGTAGAAGCTGATATTTTTGCTCCCTGTGCGGTGGGAGGTGTTATAACTGAAGATATAATCGATAAATTAAAATTTAAGGCCATTATGGGGGTTGCCAATAATCTTATAAAGGCTACCAGCAATGAAGCTGAGATAGATATAGCTAAAAAGCTGCAAAAAGCTGGTATATTATTTATAGCAGAATGGGCGCTTAATTCGTCCGGGGTGCTCACCGGTTGGGCTGAATATATATACGGCAAGGAAGCTTCTTTTAAAATAATTGAGCCAAAGATTGAACTGACCAGCCGGCAAACTCTGGGCAAACTACTGAAAGAGGCCAAAAATACGGGTAAGACCCCCACCGAAATGCTGTATGATAAAATTGAAGATGCTGTTGCATCAGGCGGCAGTTTAAGGCAATTTTTGAATTAAAAACCCATTGGTAATTAATTTTTATGGAGGATTTAAAAAAGATGAGGGGAACAAAAAGGGTATTGGTTAGTATTTGCCTTGTAATGGTGCTGGGCTTGTCGCTACCGTTTATGGGTGCTTGCCAGGAGCAAATGGAATACAAAATAGGTATAACCCAGATCATCTCCCATGCTGCCCTGGATTCTGCCCGGGAAGGCTTTATCAGCGCCATGGCTGAAGAGGGTTTTGTTGAGGGCGAGAATGTGCGCTATATCCGGCGAAACGCCGAGGGGGATATGTCTACAGCAGCCTCGATAGCCGAGTATTTTGTGTCTGAACGAGTAGACATGATACTTTCCATCGCAACACCTACATCTCAGGCAGTTGTATCAGCTGTTCAGGGAACCAATATACCGGTGGTTTTCAATTCGGTGACAGAACCAAAGGACGCCGGGCTAGTTGATGAGTGGGATGCTCCGGGCGGTCAGGTAACCGGTGTGAGTGACATGGCTGCTGTTGAGCCTCAGTTGGAGCTGATAAAAAAGGTTGTTCCTGATGCAACCCGACTGGGTGTGGTGTATAACGCCGGAGAAGCAAACTCGGTGGTACAGGTCAACATGCTTAAGGATGCAATTGGAGATTTTGGAATGTCTGTAACCGAGGCTACCGCTGCAAGCACAGCCGACGTTTTGTCCGCAGCACAGTCATTGGAAGGCCGGGTAGACGTTATCTGGGTGCCGGCTTGTAATACAGCTGTAGCCGGTATCGACAGTATAATAAAAGTCGGTGAGGATTATAATATTCCCGTTTTTGCAGCTGACGTAGCTACCGTGGAAAAGGGAGCAATAGGATGTTACGGGATTAATTATACGGTTGTTGGTGAAGAAAGCGGTAAAATTGCAGCCCGTATTTTAAAAGGGGAAGACCCGGCGGACATACCGGTTATGATGATCGATTTAGACGAGCTGTATTTGAATAAAAAGGCAGCCGCCAATATGGGCGTAACTCTTCCCCAGGATATTCTGGACCAGGCAACGACAGTAATTGAATAACACAGGAATGGGCTGTTGCAGTAACCAGCATCGACTTTATAGCAAGATAAGACCAAATCAGAAAGGCTTCTATCGTGGATGTCTTAAGTAGCATATTATCTTTTTCAATTTACGAAGGGCTGGTATTCGGTTTTGCGGCCACTGGTGTTTACATAACCTTTAGAGTGCTGGGGTTTCCAGATTTAAGTGTAGACGGCAGTTTCACCCTCGGAGCCGCGGTGTCGGCTGTGTTAATCATAGCGGGCATTAACCCGTTTGTAGCCACCCTGGCCGCAATTGCAGCAGGTATATCTGCCGGATTGGTGACATCGCTTCTAAATACCAAGCTAAGAATACCGGCTCTGCTGGCCGGTATTCTTGTAATGGTCGGGCTTTGGTCGGTTAATTTAAGAATAATGAGCGGAGCCAATATTTCTCTTTTAAGAGAGGCAACCATATTCACCAAGGCTTCTGAGTATCTCGGTATTGGAACCGGAACCCATTTTTCAATCCTGGTTGCCGGAATATTGGCTCTGATAGTATTTTTTGCCCTGAACTGGTTTCTGAGAACCGAAATCGGCCTGGCGCTTCGTGCTACAGGTGATAACGAACAAATGGTGCGCGGCTTTGGCGTTAATACGGATATGACCTTAATACTCGGAGTGTCTCTTGCCAACGGACTTGTGGCGCTCTCCGGGTCAGTTGTTGCTCAGGGGCAGGGCTTTGCGGATATCGGCATGGGCATCGGTATGATTGTGATGGGGCTGGCTTCGGTGATCATAGGTGAAACTCTTTTTCAGCCAAAGGGTGTAGCAAGACTTTTAATTGCAGTAATAGCAGGTGCTTTTGTCTACCGACTGGTTATTGTTGTTGCCCTCAGATTGGGTATGGCCCCGGGAGATTTGAAACTTGTAACAGCAGTACTGGTAATAATGGCTCTTGCAGTGCCGTTTATTAGAAAAAAAATGCGAAGCGAATGGATACCCCCGGCGACCAGGTGGTAAGCACACAGTAAGGGAGATAATGGAAAATAAAAAACTACTTGAACTCAAAGGCATAAGCAAATACTTTTCCCGTGGTGAAATTGAAGAAATCAAAGCTCTGGATAATGTTTATCTGGATGTTTACCCCGAAGACTATATTACGGTAATAGGCAGTAACGGAGCTGGCAAGACCACCTTGCTTAATATCATTGCCGGGGTATTTCCCCCTGAGCCTGGTGGAAAAATAATTATCAATGGAAAAGATATTACCCGCCTAAGTGAATACAGGCGGGCTTATTATGTTGGAAGGGTTTATCAGGATCCCCGTGTCGGTACGGCCGCCAAAATGACCATAGAAGAAAACATGGCAATGGCTTTACTCAGAGGTCAGAAAAGAAGCCTTGGGTTTGCCAGTAATAGTCACCGGCGTGAGTTGTTCCGCAATGCCTTAGAGCCATTGGGGTTGAACCTGGAGAACAGGCTGAATGCTCTTGTAGGAACCCTATCCGGAGGGCAAAGGCAGGCCCTGGCTCTGGTGATGGCTACCTTAAGCAAGCCTTCGTTATTGTTGCTCGATGAACATGTGGCTACTCTGGATCCGAATACTGCACAGATAGTGCTTGACCTAACCGAAATGGTTGTAAAAAACGATAAGATTACCACCATAATGATTACACATAACATGGAAATGGCCATTCGCCATGGCAGCCGGTTGATTATGATGCATAAAGGTGGAATATTAGTTGATTTAAACCGGGAGCAGAAAGCCAACCTGACTGTAAGCGACCTTATTGAAGCATTCAAGCGGGCCAGTGGTGACGAGTTTGATGATGACAGTGTTTTACTTCGTTCCGACTAGTTTGTTTGATACTTAATACATATTAATAATCCTGCTGAAATAAAAATTTGCATCTTCATGCAGGTACGGTTGGATAGGTTCTTATTATATGGGGAAATTAAGTTACGGAACAGCCGCATGTGATAACGACCTTGATGGTGCTTTTGAAGTAAGGCGGCAGGTTTTTATAAGAGAGCAGGGCATCCCTGAAACACTTGTTTTTGATGATCTCGAAGGCGAAGCGTTGCAGCTGGTGGCCAAATACGAAGGGCAAGTTGTTGCTACCGCCAGGGTGCGTTTTCTGAATGATTGTCAGGCTAAACTGGAGAGGATGGCCGTGATTGATGGCTTTCGGAACCGGGGCATAGGCAAAGAACTTGTGCTGTTTTTGGAAAACCTTCTAAAAGACAAAAAGATAAAAAGCGTTATTCTTCATGCACAATTCGATGTTGTTCCTTTCTACCGGTCGTGTGGGTTTAAGCAATCGGGTTCACCTTTCCGGGAAGCAGGGCTCAGGCATTTGAAAATGTGCAAACAAATTAAATAAGGCTGACTATATTTTATTATGACCTTTTTCCTTTCCGGCACATGGTGTAAAATGTAGTTAAATGCAATTTATCAATGCTTCTACTTAGAAATCAAGGAGGGTTGCAAAGTAAAACCATGCTTTGGTCCCTTACTTCGAAAATTGCAATAGTGTTTGTGTTG
>PUOQ01000072.1 GCA_003552785.1 Dehalococcoidia bacterium | reverse complement strand
TGCAGGAGACACCGGTTGGCAATTTCATCACCGACGCCATGAGGTTGGTCACCCAGGAAATAACCGGCCAAAAAGTCGATGTGGCCATCCAGGCAAACGGAAGCATCAGGCAAAACATCCAGCCGGGTAGCATGGAGCACTCGAAGGGGATGATTTCTTTTTATGAAATTGTAGAAACAATTGGCCTTGGATACGGAGCAGATGGCAACGCCGGCTACCCCATTGTATCGGTATATTTAACCGGCGAGGAAGTACGCCGCCTTCTGGAGGTGGCAGTGCTGCTTCAGGAGCTTTTGGGGGATACTTTTTTCCTGCAGTTTTCAGGGTTGCGTTATAGCTATAACCCAACCAATGCTTTATATTTAACCGTGCCGTTTATTGATTTACCTGTACCAACTACTCGAGCGGTTACCAATGCAGAGTTTTATACCGGAAATGGCTTTCAATCCTGCGGTGAAGGAGATTATAAGCCCATAGAAGCCGGTGACGAAACTCTCTACCACATGGTTGCCGACACTTATATTCTGTCTTATCTTCCCATGGTAGGAGATTTGCTTCCACAACTGGAAATAATACCCAAAAATGCCATGGGGGAGCCGGTGGCAATTGAAGATCATTCCGAACTGGTAGTCCATCACGATGACGGCTCAGAACTTAAAGTATGGCAGACGGTGGTAAACTATGCTGCTTCCCAGCCGGCAGGGGCCGCCGGAATACCCCAGTTGCCCGCCTACTATGAAAATACTGCCGGGCGCATCAACCAGGTATGGTCCTTCCCTTTAATAGCGTGGCCGGCTTTAATTCTTGTGGCTGGTGTCACAGCTATATTGCTATTTATTAGATGGAGGAGGAATCGTAATCATTACAGGGCTTAAGACTATGAAAGCTTGCCTGTAAAAAAGAAAAAGCGGCATTATCGAAAAGGTGGAATGCCCCCAAGGGAATTCGAATCCCTGTTAACGGCTTGAAAGGCCGCCGTCCTAGGCCTCTAGACGATGGGGGCATGTTTTTCCAGTATAGCAGAAACACCTGCCATCACTCAACGCTAATGGATAAACTCACCGGCACATTAATAAGATCAAGCTGAATCCTTGCCCAGCTTGGTAAGAAACTCGGCATTATTACGGGCACGGGCCATTCTCTCCAGAATGCGTTCGGTAGTTTCCGTAGAGTTGACCGAATCAGCCGCCATCATGGATATCATACGGCGCAGAAGCCTTACCTGCTTCTGGGCCGAGTCCTTAAGCAGCAAGTCGTCTCGCCGGGTGCCACTGCGAAGTATGTCAATAGCCGGGAAAGTATGGCGTTCAGCCAGCTTGCGATCAAGGTGCAGTTCCATATTGCCAGTTCCTTTAAACTCTTCATAAATAAGATCATCCATGCGCGAACCGGTATCCACCAGGCAGGTGGCTATAATGGTGAGGCTCCCGCCTTCATCAACGTTGCGCGCAGCACCAAAGAAGCGCTTGGCCGGATGCAGGGCTGCAGGATCAAGGCCCCCCGACAGAGTTCGGCCACTGGATGGCATGGCCAGATTATATGCACGGGTAAGCCTGGTTATTCCATCGAGCAGTATAAATACGTCTTTGCCGCCCTCTACCAGTCTTTTAGCCCTTTCAAGGGCCAGTTCTGATACACGCGTCTGGTTTTCAACCGCCTCGTCAAAGGTGGCACTTATAACCTCACCTTTTACACTCCGCTTCATGTCGGTAACCTCTTCTGGCCGTTCCCCGATAAGGCAGACGATAAGAAAAATATCGGGGTAATTGGCGGTTACAGCGTTTGCAATGGACTTCAGCAGCATGGTTTTACCGGCTTTGGGGGGAGAAACTATAAGGCCTCGCTGACCACGGCCAATGGGTGCAATAAGGTTAATCAATCTGGTAGATAAATTGGATGAAGTGGTTTCAAGGTCAATCAACATATCCGGATAGGTGGGCGTAAGGGCTCCGAAAAAGGGCCTTCCCCGGGCCATCTCAGGGTCAACCCCGTTAATAGCTTCTACCCTCAAGAGACTGAAGTATTTCTCACCCGATTTTGCCGGTCTTCCCTGCCCGATAACCATGTCCCCGGTACGCAAACCGAAGCGCCGAATCTGAGACTGGGAAACATAAATGTCTGAATTTGAGGGCAGCAGACTCCCCTGCCTTAAAAATCCGTAGCCGTCAGACATAATATCAAGTATGCCACTGCAAAAAAGGTTTCCCTGTTGCTCGGCGCTGGCTTTAAGCAGCATCATAACCAGATCCTGTTTTTTAAGCCCGCTGTAACTTTCCAGGCCTGCCTCTTTGGCAATTTCCAGTAATTCTTCCCTTGATTTAGTTTCAAGTTGACCTATATCCATATTCTTACCTCGCTAGCTAAAAACCGACCCTGAAGAGCGCCAGTCAGAAAGAAACCGCTCAATTCCGGAATCGGTCAAAGGATGTTTTGTCATTTGTACCAGTACTTTGTAGGGCAGAGTAACCAAATGTGCACCTGCCCTGGCTGCCTGCAATACATGCTGCGGGTGGCGTATGCTGGCTGCCAGCACCCGGGCGTGGTATTTGTATTTATCAAAAATGCCGGCAATATCGGCTATCAATGCCATGCCGTCGTCTCCAATATCATCCAGCCGGCCTACAAACGGACTGACATAAGTGGCTCCGGCAAGAGCGGCCAGGATGGCCTGATTAACCGAAAAACACAGGGTCATGTTCACCCTTATACCCTCGCTACTCAAAATGGATGTTGCTTCCAGGCCGGCAGCGGTTACAGGGATTTTTACGACTACGTTGGGTGCCCAGCCGGCAACCTGACGCGCCTGATTGAGCATTGCTTCTTGTTTCTCTTCGATTACTTCAACCGATACGTCACCATGGGTTATGTTGCATATATTCTGTACCAGCTCCTGATAGCTACTGGCACCTTCTTTAGCCACCAGCGAAGGATTGGTGGTAACGCCACTGATTACACCCATTTTAACACCGGACCTTATTTCGTCAATGTTGGCTGTATCCAAGAAAATCTTCACTTGTATTTCCTCCGAAATCTACTGTTGGTTTAAAGGCAGGGTCGGCTGAGCCCCTTCCCTGAGTATTTTGCGGGCTTCACCCACAAAGCCGCAAAACAGCGGATGGGGCCGGTTCGGCCGGGAAAGGAACTCGGGGTGAAACTGGGCTCCTACCATCCATGGATGGTGCTTGATTTCACAAATTTCAACCAGCTTGCCATCCGGGGAAACCCCGCTGTAAACCATGCCCGCCTGTTCAAACTTATCACGATACTGGTTGTTAAACTCAAAGCGATGCCTGTGCCTTTCATAGACAGTGTCTACTCCATAACTCTCCCCGGCCAGGCTGCCGGGAAGCAGTTTACAGGGGTAATTACCCCTCCGCATGGTGCCTCCCTTGGAATCGACACCTATTTGCCCGGGCAGCAGGTCAATAACCAGGTTACGGGCGCCAGGTTCAAATTCAGATGAATTAGCACTGGAATCCTTTAACACAAAACGACCAAATTCAATTACCATAATTTGCATACCCAGACATAAACCCAGGAAGGGTATCTTTTTTTCTCTGGCATATGTAGCCGCTGCAACCATGCCCTCTATACCCCTTATCCCAAAGCCGCCGGGGATAATAATCCCCTGTGCCTTCTGAAGATGCCGATGCGGGCCATCTTTCTCAATATCTTCTGAGTGCACCCAGTCTATGTTAATACAGCATGAATGATGCAGGCCGGCATGACAAAGGGCTTCCCTGACTGAATAATAAGCATCCTCAAGCTCCACATATTTGCCCACAAGGGCGATGTTAACCGGCTCTACCGCATCCTTTAGCAGGCTTACCATATGCCTCCACTGGTTCAAATCAGAAGTCCGGCCACTCAGGCCCAGTTTTTTTACCAGCAGATCGCCCAGATTTTCTGATTCCAGTATCAACGGCACTTCATAGATGGTTTCAACATCCGGCAGCGGTATCACCGCTTCAAGCTCTACGTCACAAAATAGTGAAAGCTTTTCACGAATTCCTTCAGATATAGGGTAATCACTGCGGCAAATTATCACGTCCGGCTGAATACCAATGCGGCGCAACTCATTGACGCTGTGCTGGGTCGGTTTAGTTTTAAGTTCCTTGGTGGTATGAATATACGGCAGCAGGGTAACATGTATGTAGATAACATTGTCGCGTCCTACATCCTTGCGCATCTGACGAATGGCCTCGAGAAAAGGCTGGCCTTCTATATCACCGACCGTACCACCGACTTCAACAAAAATAACATCCGCCTGGGACCTTTCAGCAAGCTGGTGAAAATACTGCTTGATTTCGCCAACTACGTGCGGCACAACCTGGATGGTGCCGCCAAGATAATCACCACGCCGCTCCTTGGAGATAACAGTAGAATATATTTGACCGGAAGTAGTATTGGACAACGCTGTCAGCTCTATATCAATAAAACGTTCGTAATTGCCCAGGTCCAGGTCTGTTTCAGCACCATCCCGGGTAACAAAAACTTCACCATGCTGATAGGGCGACATAGTTCCAGGGTCAACATTCAAATAGGGGTCAAGCTTTTGCACGGAAACCTCTATGCCCCGGCTTTTGAGTATATTTCCCATAGAAGCTACTGTTATGCCTTTGCCAACAGAACTTACTACACCACCGGTTACAAAAATGTACTTAGCCATAATCTAGCTGCAAACAGTTTTTACCTGAAAGCACTGGACGCATAACCCTGTAAGGGATTTGAGCATTAATAAAGATTGAGAACTATACATGGTGGGGAAAGTGTTTTTTTAATTATATGTAGACCGTGGCACTCATGTCAAGTATTTCCTGCCAACTGCCGGTACAGGCCTGCTATTTACAACAGTTACGCCATACTTAATAAACTTTTATGAATATTACTCTACTAATTTTGACAACTTTTTTATTACATAGATATAATATTACTATAACAAACCAGTTAAGGAAAAACTAAAAATGGCCGTGAAAGATTATTACAAAACACTTGGAGTTTCAAAAAACGCATCTGAGAAAGAAATAAAGCAGGCATTCAGAAAACTTGCCAGGAAGTATCATCCGGACGTAAACCCGAATAACAAGGAGGCTGAATCCAAGTTTAAGGAAATCAGTGAAGCCTTCGATGTTCTTAACGACCCGGAAAAACGTAAAAAATACGACCAGTTCGGAGATCAGTGGCAATATGCTGACCAGTTTAAACAGTCACGTTCTCAGGGAGCTCCTTTCGAAGGATTCGGTTTCACCGATTTTGGCGGTTCGGGAGGAACCCACTTTAGAGCTGAAACAGGTGACCTGGGCTCTCTTTTTGAAGATCTTTTTGGCCGTCAGAGCCGGCGCAGCAGGCCGCGAAAAGGCCGCGACATCGAACATCCTGTAGACATAACCCTTGAAGAGGCTTATAGCGGAACCACCCGCCTGCTTGCCATGGAAGTCGAAGAGGCCTGTCCTGCCTGTAACGGGACCGGCATAACCAG
>PUOQ01000002.1 GCA_003552785.1 Dehalococcoidia bacterium | reverse complement strand
TGAGTGAAATACAGCATAGGCGTAGTTAAACACATCGTCAGGACCAAAGGTTTGGTCAAGATCACCCCTACCATCTTGAACGAAGTTCAACCCCAGCTTCTTCGAGAACTCTTGAATAAATACCGGATTCAGGTTAGGGCGCCGTTTGCCACCATCAAACTGCATCTCACCTTCGGAGGGGTGGAGATAAATAGGGAAGTTCGCATTACCACCGCGATAAAACAGATTACAATCCTGTATTAACCTAGAACAAAAAACGATATTCCACGTGTCGCTACCAACTACTTGGCCAGCCCTGCCGATACACATTGCTAAATTATTTTCACTCAGCATGTGGCGCATAACACCTCCTCGCGGCATACAGTGGAAGCCTCTGGAGCGTCCGGTATAATAGGTGTATCTGACGTCAAATGGACGATATAGAATTGGGGCAATCTTCTCATTTTTTATCCCTGATTCTTTAAGGTCTTTTTGTGCTAATTCCACCTTCCAGTCCCGCGCATCTTTCCCAAGGTTATATTGTTGTCTGGCGTCTTCAGTTTTAAGTGAGGCAAATTCCCTCACGGTTTCAGCAATGTCTATTATGCTCCATTTGATCGTTAACTCGTCTCTGGCCGTAACAATGCCGACACTATTCACAGGAAAAATATCGGTTATTTTCCAGCCGTGCATGTATTCTTCCAAATCTTCTTCATCTCTATTAACGAATAAATAATACGGGCTGGTAGGTTTGAGTTCGCTCCAGGCAGAATTGGCAATACAGGTATCTGCCAGTTGTTTGTATTTTATTTCTTGATTTCCCCAAAGGTCGGAATAGTAAACCCTGCACGGTTGTTCTTTGCCTGTTTCTTTAACCAGCAAGCATATAGATACACCCTGTTGAATATCAAAAACGTTTTCATCCTTGCTGCCATCCGGAGCGACTTCTTTTTTCTTGGTATTACCATGGAGATTAAGAATATAAATATCCGTAAATGTATTCATTAGCGACTGGCGCATACCCCGGAAGGTGGGGTTGTCAAGATAGCTGTGGTTGGTAATAAAGCCCAGAACTCCCTGCCCGGTGCGTTCTATGCGCCATTGGCCGAAAGCAAGAAATTTAACGTAGTCATCCTGCAGCCATTTCGGGTTTTTCTCTCCCAGAGGTTGGCCATCAACAGTCTTGTATTTTTCAACCAGTTGCTTTGCCCAGCTGCCTTTATTTGCTGAATGTCCGGAATAAGGCGGGTTTCCCAGCACCACCATGATAGGTTCTTCGTTTTTTACCCGGGAAGCAGCACTGGCTTCTTCGCTTATCCACTGGGCAAAAAGGGCATCCGACCTTTTTACGGCTTCATCGAGTGTGTTGGTAAGGTAAATACCCAGCCGCTGGTCACTCTGGAATTTATAGCCGGTAGACTGCAACTGCAAACCCAGTTTGAGATGCGCAATGGCATACGGCGCCATCAAAAGCTCAAACCCAAAAATACGGGGCAGCAGGTGCCTGGCAACATATTCATCCCACGCACCCTGCTGGCCTTTAAACACAAATGAGTGATAGATGTTATTGATTACCGAGTATAGAAAAGTGGCAGTGCCTACAGCCGGATCAAGGATGTAAGTATCCTTGTCTGCAAGCCCGTGGGGTTTGCTAAAACGGGTTTTTAATATATGGTCAATGGAGCGTACTATGTAGGAAACAACTGATTCAGGGGTATAGTACACCCCACGCATTTTCCTTACCTTTTCATCATAAGCGGTAAGAAATGTTTCATAAAAGTGAACCACGGGATCTTCTTTGCCGATGCGTTTGCCAAAGTCTTTTAAAACAGCTTCCATATCTGCCTGGGCGAGCACCTGTGCAAGGTCATCCACCAGCCAGGCGATGCGGTCATCCAGGTCATAGCCGGCAATATACTGGAATAACTTCCTCAAAAAAGGATTGGTCCTGGGCAGGTTTTGAGCAGCATCCAGCCGGGTAAAAGCTGTACCGTTATTTGAAGTACATCTAGCAGCAAAAAGCCCGTAAGCAATTGTTTGGGCATACATATCTGCGAAATCTTCCGGCGAAAGGTCCGGTATCAAGTTATTCTGAAAGGCTTGTAGTTGTGTGTGCAGGCTGCCTCCTTCAGGTTCACTTTGAAAAGTGTTGATTATCAGATTTCTTATGAGATGGGCCTGTTTTGCCATGCGCTCGGCCAGCTCTTTGGGCGTGCCTGCTTTTTCTGCAACATGGGCAAGGAAAGCTGCTAAAAGCCCGGCAACCGCCTGGATGCCTTCATCATTCCTTTTGATTTTACCTTCTTTGCCGGGGCTCCCAAGGCTGGCTTTCAACCATATTTCACCATTAACGTACCAGCGGAATTCAAGATAATCAGTCAGAATCAAACTGCTGAGGGAATCACGGTAACGCTTCAGTTGTTCAAGCTTTTCAGCTTCATTGAGGCTTTTGCCGACGTCTTTGGCTTCAACATAACCAATTGTTACTGAACCTCTCGAGATAATAAAATCCGGTGCACCGCATTCAATCCTTCGTGGTTCATTGGTGGCAATTATCCCCTGGCCTAAACTTTCAATCAGGGTTTTCAAAGCCGAGCGATGGGTGTGTTCGGTTGCGTTGCCGGCAGCCAGTTCCTGTTCTATAGACTTGATATATGTTCTTAGCGGTTTTAAATCAACAGTCAATAATGCCGCCCTCCAAGTGGGTAATGCAGCTGACATCTACCCTGAAATATTATAACCAGATTTGCCGATTATACAATGCCTGTCGGGAACGGGCAAGGGCTTCGTTTCCTTCAAGTGAGAGTTGGCTTGTGGTTATAATATTAACAGGCTTAAGTGACAACGTTAACGTTTAAATTAATAGTAGCAATAAAGTAATGCTTGTTTTTAAAAATACGGCTTATGATTAGCTCAACTATTAAAAACCCCAGCAATAACTCTTCACAAAAAACTGCTTTTCGAATTCGGGTTAACAAAGCGGGGTTTTTAAGGTACAGGCCTTCTATTACTTCCTTCCAGTTCAACACAGGCAAAAGAAAAGGGAGTGGTAAAAAGCCTCAAAAAAACCGGGGGCGGGTGTTTAATCACTCTTTGCAGGTAAATTGCATCAGGCAGCAATCAGAGCCGTTGCAAAGTTGTTTTGCCAGCTCAAAGCGAATATCCCTGCCGAATTCAGATGCCCAGACGGAGTAGTCGGTGCTGCAGATTACCTCACCGACTTTTCCGGCAAGGGCTTCTCTGCCTGATTTTACCATAAGGTCAAACCAGGGGCATTTGGAGACGATGATATTAAAACCGTCCTCTCCCGTTTTATTCTGGATAATAAATTCAAACCCGTCTATATTCAGCCTGAACTTCAAGCTCTCGAGCAAGGCTTCCATTTTGCCGGTGCTTTTCAGCAAAGGTTTCAGCATGCGAGCCTGTATTTTGGGAAGAACCTGCCATACTTCTTTGTCAATTTGGAGAGCTGCATCGAAACCGAATTTTTCTTCAACTTTAATAAACCACAGGCCGTCTATAGCACCATAACTGCGGCGGAAGTATTCTGTTATATGCTTTTCATCCATTCCGGCACAATTTTACCACCTTTAGTGCGCATTTTGAATAACCTTCCCGGTGACAACAGCCTTTTAACAGTAGGGCAGTGCTGTAGCTTGTCCTCTTTTTGTTTCTTTAAACCTGCTTAAATTCAAATCGGCCCTGCTTTCTATTTATTCTAGCATCCATAAAGATAATTGACATAACGCCGAGCATGAAGCAGGTTTAACAGTTGAGAATGCACCGGAGTATTTTAAGGGCTATTGATTTTTAATGTAAAAAATTGAATCCAGATTATTGCAGTGTTAATATAGTCATTGAATTTGAATAATAAACAGGAGTTATTTATTATGCGGCCACCTGGACCGCTGGAAATTGGCCTTGTACTTTTGATAATCCTTATTGTTTTTGGTGCTGGCAAGTTACCACAGGTATTTTCAGCCCTCGGCCAGGGGTTTGGTTCCCTGGGGAGGGATTCGTCTGAAGAAAATGATGATAAAGCTTCTGTCAGGAAAACGAGGAAAAAATCCGGGTCAAAAACAGGCCAGGCCGCCAGAAAAGCAGGCGCCCAAGAAACATCTCAAGCCGGAGAGCGGCCGGTGAAAAGAGTAAAGAAGGGAATATTTTCATCGGAATGGACGTCAATAATTCTGGTGATTGTAATGATTGTCATCATCGGCGTTGCTTTGATTGTGATCACTTTTAGCCAGTGAGTGTAATATGAGTTTAACCCTGTCAGGCAATTTTTATATTTAAAGGCAACCTTCACAGGACCGGGAGTTTGAAAAACCGGGCAGTTGCACCGGGTTTTTTATTTTGACTCAAGCAGGTAAGCATGGCTTTACGAATTGATGCTGCGCTTTAGAGTTTATTCATGCAGGGCACTTGGTGATGCATTTGTCGCACAGTATGGAGCGGCCATCTTTGGTTTGCGGCACGATGTTTGAAAGGCAGGAAGACGGGCTGGCCAGCCGGTACGGCTGAAGAACCCTGACCGGGCAGACATCGATGCAGATAGAACAATTACGGCATTTGGGGTTTTCCACTTCGTAGTAAAAAGGGTTTTTATTTTCTTTTACAAGCCTGGCAGAGGTTTTTATGGCCATAAATCGCAACCTGGGCCCGAACTCCGGGTGAAGCACAACCGTGTTTTTACCGCGAAACCCCAGGCCTGCTTTGATTACCTCGTTTTTCAGGTTAATGTCTTCTTCCCGAGGGTAACCGTAAATGCCAAAGGTTTCTGCAGAAAAACCTTTTTTGTGGATGTAGTTTATAATAGACTCCAGCCTGGGGGCTGCATGGCGCCTGAAGCCGTACATGATGAATTTACCCCCTTTCCGACCGAATTCATCCAGATTTACCTCCGGGGTGGATTCAAGCCCCAGGATTAAAAGGGTGTTGCCGCCGGGTAAAATGGTGGCACCGGTGACATCAAAATTCTGTTTGGCTTTTTCAATTATTTTTTCCTCTGGTGTCATTTATTACTCCCTAAAAACATCCCAGTTGGCATTGGGTAACTTTGAAGCCGAGGGCATTTATATGGCTGGAAACAGTCATGGGCTTTGTTTTAAACTGGCGGGCCAGATCAAATACAGCCTCACACGTTAACCCGTTTATTTGTTGCAATTCTTTTATGGCTTTAATGGCATCATCGCTTATGGACGGGATAGTTGCTTCATCTTCTTTGAAGGGGGTTTTATCCACCTTGAAGCAGCCTATCTGGCAGTCTGTAATCCGGTGCCCCAGCTGGTCGGCTATGGCTCCTACAGCTATTCTGGGCACTCCGGCATCCGATGCTATCTTCCAGGCGGCAGGGCAGGGCAGGTAACCATTTTTAAGTTTGGCTTTAACTTGTTCTTCAAGGGAATCAAGAGTTTGCTTTGAAAGGTTTGCCGGGTTTGGCTCAAGCCGGATTCTGCCTGCTTTCTTTTTTTTGTCGGCTTCACCGAAATTTCGCATTATTGCCTCCAACTTTTATATTGTTATTTATTCCTTAGATGATTCCGCCATTCTCCGGAGGATATTACCCGTGCCACCTGTTTTAAACCGTGGCGGCTGCGGTAACCGATGTAAAAAACAATTACCAGTGCAAAAGCCATCAGTGAAAAATGACCCTCGAAAAACCATAGCAGGGCAAGAAATACGGGTACAGTTAAAATTACCGAAGAAAAAATATGACGGGTAATGATTAGCATTAAAAGCATAAACGGGATTGCAAACAGCATAACCTGTGGTGTTAAAACAAGGAATACGCCGGCAGCGCAGGCAACGCCCTGGCCGCCTTTGAAGCCAATGCAGGCCGGAAAATTATGGCCCAGCAGGGCTGCAAACCCGGCTGATAATAACCAGGTATCACCCACACCCAGGGCTCTGGCAACGAAAATGGCCGCTGCACCTTTCCCTACATCAGCAAGAGCGGTGGCGATGCCGTGCGGTTTGCCTACCTCGCGCATTACGTTTCCGGCACCCATGTTGCCGCCACCAACGGTGCGTATGTCTATACCCCGTGTCAGCCTGGCTATTATATAGGCTGATGGCACGGATCCCAGCAGGTACCCGGTCATAATCGAAACAATTCCCGCAGTCATGGCCTTATTCTAGCATATTAATTACCCAAAACTAGAGTATCTGCCTGTTTGTTAGTTGGGGCTGATATAAGATAAACTTAATCCCCGGGATTATGTGAGCATGCACGAGTTAATTTATGAATTTAACATCCGTTTCCGCTTTAAGCAATAAAGTTTTACAGCCAGGCGCTCCAGGTTATGCAGGGGGCGGCATATTTGGAGCTTTGAAAGAGGGAGCAAATTGATACTGCTGCTGCTTTCCTCTGCTTTTGTTACCCTGCTTCTGGTGGCCAATATCATTGCAGTCAAGTTGATTGATTTTGGCCCCTGGGTGGTGCCGGCGGCAGTCATCGTGTACCCTCTTACCTTTTTAATTACGGATACCATCGGAGAGCTGTATGGGCGCCGTACGGCTACAAGGGTAGTGTGGACAGGTTTTGGCATGAGCCTCCTTATGCTTGTTATGGTGTATATCGGCCAGGTTATTCCACCAGCCGCTATATGGGAAGGCCAGGATGCTTATGAGGAGATGCTGGGTTCGGTTCCCCGGGTGGTAATGGCTTCCATGCTGGCCTATCTTGTCAGCCAGCACCACGACGTATTTGCCTTTCATTTTATAAGGAGGGTTACCGGAGGCAAGCATCTGTGGCTTAGAAATATTTCTTCTACGGTGGTTTCTC
The DNA here is from genome assembly GCA_003552785.1 of Dehalococcoidia bacterium. Lineage (GTDB taxonomy): Bacteria > Chloroflexota > Dehalococcoidia > Dehalococcoidales > CSSed11-197 > CSSed11-197. The sequence continues at coordinate 15,202 of PUOQ01000002.1, read as the reverse complement.
AGGCTATCGATACCCTTCTCTTTATAAGCATAGCTTTTGGTGGAACCGTTACTTTTGCGGTGCTCTCAAGCATGCTACTGGGGCAGTATATTATCAAGCTTATCATTGCTGTGCTTGACACCCCTCTTTGCTACGGGCTGGTATGGATCATAAGGCGGCATGGCGGTAGAGAGATTTAGCCCGGGTTAGTTCTACGTTTACCTTAACCATATAAACCCCTTGGCAAAAACCCCGATTCAATATTACAATGGTAGTAGTAAGGGTAACCTTAAAGGAGGATGAAGATGTTTAACAAACTGGGAAATATAAAGAAAAGAACCCTTGCCTTTTTTCTGGCGGTGCCACTTCTGGCGGTTACCTCGGTAGCTACTGCCGCCTGCCCTGTATGTGATGGTACCGGCACCCTGGACACCACCCCCGGTATGGAGGATGTTAAAATCCAGGAGTACGACACCTGGGAGTGGCGTATCACCCGTGATGCCTGCGGTCTTTTCATACTCTACTACTGGGATGTTGATATCCGCCTGGTAAATGAAGGCGAAGAGGAAGTCGAAGGCTGGGTTAAACACACCCTGTACGACATTACCAGCGACGACAAGCCTGTTATAGATGAACAGTACCGCCCGATAAGCCTGTCGGGAGAGGCTATTGTTGACGAATCCTATACGGTGGTGTTTGGCACCGGTGTTGATGCCTGGGGCAAAACCGATATCGAAGTTGAAATCATGGAAGGCGACATCCCCGACCCAACCTGTGACGGCACCGGTAGAGTGCCTTCAAACGTCTGGATATTTGCTGACGGGCTTAAAGACAGCCTGGAGGAAGCTATACGCGATGAGATGGAATATACCCCGCCCCAGACAATCGACTGGGAAGACTATGACTACTTCGATGAGTAATGTGTGGGTTCAGGCGGTATATAAATCGATGGGATTTTGGCGCCGCTTGAACCCTGCATTGTGCGGAAAAAGTTCGAATGGTGGTATTAATAAACACCCGGACTAGTTGAACAATACACTTGATTCCATTTCAAATTCGTAGACGGCCTTTTCCGTTACCCAGGTGCTGCTGGCAGTCACCTCAATCTCTCCGGTTACAATAAGCGGCACAATATCCTTTTCCTTCAGGTCTACCATGGTGGGCTCGAAAATCACAATTTGCCCCCTGGGGGAAAAAGAGCGGCCCCTGTCATCTTCAGGGTGTATGGTTGTCTGCCACTGGTTCATGCTGGTAGCATCGAAAACGGTTTCATCGATCTGGACCTGCCAGCTCAAAAGCTTAACCTCGGCTGTTAGCCGGTTCGGGTTGGAAATATCAAGATCAATCTGGTAGGTGAAACGTGCCGGGTCTTCCAGCCTTTGAATGGGTGCCATACCTACGATCTTCATATTGTTAAGGGTTTGCTCAATGGTGTTTCTGGCAACAGCTGCTGAATAAATGTGAATACTACCTATAACAACTGCGATAACGGCTAAAACCCCTATACCCAGAGTTATTATCTTTTTAGTATTCATTTTTAAGACTCCTAACGGCCTATCTGATGTACTCAGTGCCGGTGTATGGCTTTAATACCTCTGGTATTTTAACAGTACCGTCCGGGAGCTGGTAGTTTTCAATTACACTTATTAAAACCCGGGGTAGTGCTAAACCGGAACCGTTTAACGTATGAACGAAATCCGCCCTGGAGCCCTGACTTGGCCTGTAGCGGATGTTTGCCCGCCTGGCCTGAAAATCGCCACAATTGGAGCAGGAGCTTACCTCCAGCCATTCATTACATCCGGGTGCCCACATTTCAATATCATAGGTGCGGCTTGAAGCAAAACCCAAATCTCCAGTACAAAGTTCTTTTACCCGGTAGGGAATTTCCAGCTTTCGGCAGATATCCTCGGCATTGCCAACCATTTTGTCCAGTTCCTGGTTTGAATTCTCGGGGTCGCTAAACTTGTAAAGCTCTACCTTTTCAAACTGGTGTCCGCGTTTGATGCCTCGTACATCTTTGCCGGCGCTCATTTTTTCACGCCTGAAGCAGGGAGTATGGGCTACGTAGTAAAGTGGAAGTTTTCCCGGTGGTAGTATCTCATCCCGGTGCAGGTTGGTCAGCGCCACTTCAGCAGTAGGAATAAACCAGAAGTCCTCTTCGGCATCTCGATACAGGTTATCGGCAAACTTGGGCAAATTGGATGAACCAACCAGGGCTTCAGCCCTTACCATTATGGGCAGGTAGGTTTCGGTGTATCCGTTTTGACGTATATGGGTATCGAGCATGAAATCTATCAGGGCTCGTTGCAGCGTTGCCCCGGCGCCTTTCAGGACATAAAAACGGCTGCCGGATATTTTAGTGCCGGCTTCAATGTCTATGATATCCAGTTTCTGGCCCAATTCCCAGTGAGGCAAGGGGGTAAACTCAAATTGTGCTGGTGTGCCATGACTTCTAACAGTTACATTGTCGGCTTCGGTTTTTCCTCGTGGCACGCTTTCCTGCGGGATATTGGGAACCCGTAACAGGAGGTCTGTTAGTTCCGCCTCGTTTTTACGGGCTTCATCTTCCAGGGTTTTTATTTGATCGCGTAATTCCCGACCCCGTTTTCTTGAATCTTCATCCTTTTTCCTGGAAATATTTTTCCGTTCACGCCTGAGTTCTTCCAGGCTGCTCAAAGACTGGCGCCTTTTTGCGTCAAGGGATAAAATTTCTTCTATGGGCGCCTTATCGTTTCGGTCTTCAAGGGCCTTTAGCACCTTTTGCGTGTTTTCGCGTATAAATTTCAAGTCAAGCATCTAAGTTTCTCCCTGGCACATCTTATTATACGAGACGTGCTGCTGCATCTTCCACTCTGTCTTTAAGGTTTGATTCTGCCAGGGCTTCTGCGGTTATTTGTGAAACTGCATCTATGATTTCCTGGTCGTAGGGCAGTTCCAGCAGCTCTGAAATTCTGAACCCCAGTTTACCCAGAACAGTCCTTTTGCCTTCGTAGTCAGGCATATCGTCGACAAGTACGGGGCAGGAATCATATTCCCTGGCTGCACTGTTATAATAATTTATAGCTTCCTTTACATCTTCATCAGAAACCTCATTATCCCGGTTGGGGAATTGTGCCAGCACAAGCCTTATTGCGAGATCGGTAGTTTCATCATTTAGCATCTCAAGCAACCTGTCTCCTCCGGCATCCAGGGCGTAACGCTGAAAATAGACCAGAAAAAAGGTAAGTATTTCCATGTGTATGATGTAATCCTGCTTGCGGGTCAGGCCCTGCTCGTAGAGTGTTTCAAAAAGTTCAATGCTGGCGGCCCTGGCTGAAGATAATGACCACGCTGATATAGTAGTGCCGAGCTCTTCAACTGCGTTTGCTTTTTCTGTTGCCATTTCTGTTTTATTCATTTTACTGCTAACCTCTATCTTTAAGTTGTGGAAAAAGTATTACATCTCTTATTGAGCACTGGTTTGTAAGGAGCATTACCAGGCGATCGATGCCAAGGCCAAGTCCTCCTGTAGGCGGCATGCCAAAAGAGAGTGCCTTGAGGAAGTCGTAATCGATTATTCCGGCCGACTCTTCGTCATCCCCGTGGCGTTCTCTTGCCTGGCGGATAAAACGCTTCTCCTGTTCGAACGGGTCATTGAGCTCGGAAAAGGCGTTGGCTATTTCCATGCACCCGGCGAAGGCTTCAAAACGCTCAACAATGGTGTCGTCATCAGGTTTGGTTTTGGCAAGGGGCGACATTTCAATCGGGTAGTCGACCAGGAACGCAGGCTGGGTGAGATGCGGCTCGACATATATGCCCAGCAGGCCGTCGAGCAATTTAGCCCAATTGCTGTTGGGGTCGAATTGCAGGTTAAGTTGTTTCATTTTACTCTTCAGTTTATCAGCATCGCGATATTTGCAAAAATCGATACCACTCTTTTCTTCCAGGGTTTGCCTTAAATCCAGGCGCGGCCATGGTGGCGTAAAGTCTATTTCGCTGTCTCCAAACTTTACCTTATAACTGCCGGTAACCTTTTTTACCACGCAGGAAACCATTTCTTCTGTCATCTGCATAACGTCCTGGTAATCGGCATAAGCCTCGTAACTTTCCAACATGGTAAATTCCGGATTGTGACGGGTGGATATTCCTTCATTTCTAAAAATCCGGCCGAGTTCGTATACTTTGTCAAACCCCCCGACAATTAACCTTTTAAGTGGCAGCTCCAGGGCAATGCGAAGATAAAGCTGCCTGTCCAGGCTGTAGTGGTGGGTTACAAATGGTTTGGCAAGGGCACCCCCGGCCGAGCTATGAAGCACCGGTGTTTCCACCTCGAGAAAACCCTTTGAGTCCATAAATTCTCTTATACCTGAAATAACTTTACTGCGAGCAATGAAAACCTCTTTGGAGCCGGGGTTGCTTATAAGGTCGAGGTACCGCTGGCGGTACCGTGTTTCAATGTCGGTAAGCCCGTGCCATTTTTCTGGCAAAGGTTCGATAGATTTACATAATATATCTATGCAGGAAACCTGGAGGGTTGCTTCTCCGGACCGGGTTCGAAACATCTTGCCTCTGGCACCGGCAAAATCTCCAATATCGAGTTCTTTAAACTGCTCTTCGGATAAAGAGTTCAAGTTTTCCGGCTTGAAGAATAGCTGGATTTTTCCTGTACTGTCGAGCAGGTCTGCAAAAGAAATTTTGCCCATGCGTCTCAGGGCAGTGATACGCCCGGCCAGGCTTATTTCAACCGGTGCAGTTTCATCTGCCTCCTGTGTATTGAGCATTTCGATTGCTTCAGCAGTTGTGTGAGTGCGAGTGTATTTATTGGGGTATGGGTTTAAGCCTTTTTCACGTAACCTTTGTATTTTTTCCTGCCTGAGGCTGGTTATATTTTCAAGTCGTGAAGTCATTTATCTCCTAACTCTCGGTATAGTATTTAAGGCTATTATATTTTATAAGCAGCGCATGAGTAAAGCTGAATCAATATTAGCACATCATTTTAAACTGTCCAGCCAGGCAGCCGACTTCACTTCTCTTTCCAGTATAAAATGACAATAACTGCGAATTAGCTTTTCCAGTTCAAGGCCAAGGCCTCTGGACAATTTCAGCCGGAGGGCTGTTTGAATATTGCAATCCTGAAGAAACCTGAAGACTTTCAAGCAGTTGACCGATACCGAATAGGGCAGCCCTTTGTTGGCAGCACAGCCGGCACAAAGTATTCCACCTGCACCGGGGCTGAATATATTAACGGTTGGTTTTAGTGCTTTGCCGCAGCCGGTGCAAACCTGGAGTTGCGGGCGGTAGCCGGTAAGCCCCAGAAGCTGCACTTCAAAGTAGCGCAGGCATAGTTCTCCACTGGAGCCCCGGCTCAGGGACTCAAGTGTGCTTAGAAGCAGTTGAAACAGGCGTTGATTATCGATGCGGTCAGCTTCAACGGTAAACAGGTTTAGTAATTCAGCCAGGTAGATACCGCAGGAAGCAGTGTCAAGATCGTTTCTCAGCGGCAGGAACGAGTTGATCGTCTGGCTGCCGATTATTGTATCCAGGTTTTTACCCCTTGCCAGTGTAACCTGGGAATAAGCCAGCATTTCCAGGTGTCCGCTCAACTTGCTTTTGGGTTTGCGCACTGATTTGGCAAAGCCCTGGATTTTACCCAGGGTTGGAGTGTACAGGGTAATAATCCGGTCTGCCTCGCCAAGGCGGGTTTTGCGGATAACAACACCCTCTACCTGGAATTCTCGAGGGTTACCCATCACTTCGCCACCCTCGACGCGGGGTCGTTGCAATTATACTCGATACGCTGTTGGTATTTTTACAGTAATGGATTATTTCTGCTTCAGCTTGCCGGGTGGCTGTAGTTTTCTGGTATGGGGCGCTGTTTTTGTAGTACATTCTGACCTGTTAAGATATGCGTTTGCCGGGGTCTACAGGCCTGTCAGGGCTTATCAGCACACAACCGCCTTCATCCATGGCGGCTCCCATAACCAGCACTTCGCTGGAAAAGTCGGCAATGTGTTTGGTGGGCATGTTAACTACTGCTACTACGTATTTGCCCACCAGATCTTCAACAGAATAGAAAAGGGTTATCTGGGCGCTTGATTTTTTTACTCCCAGTTCACCAAAATCAACCCATAACTTGTAAGAAGGCTTGCGTGCCTTGGGAAACTCTTCGGCCTTAACAATTTTACCTACTCGCATATCGAGTTTGTCAAAATCAGCGATGTTTACCATTTCCTTCATAATTTACCTCCTGCATTTTATCCGCAACAACACACGACCCGGTCATAATCATCAGAAGTCCTGCCGCCCTTCGAGTGCCCTGCTGAGAGTAACGTCATCTGCATATTCAATTTCGGTTCCAAAGGGCAGCCCGCGAGCCAGGCGAGTGACGTGAATGCCCATTGGAGAAATCAGACGATAGAGGTACAAGGCGGTAGTTTCACCTTCAGTAGTGGGGTTGGTGGCAATTATCAACTCGGAAATATTTCCTTGCTCCACCCGGTCAACCAATTCTTTAATGCGTATATTGTCAGTGCCGACACCCTCTGACGGGGAAATGGCTCCATGCAATACATGATAAACACCTTTAAATATACCCACGTGTTCCAGGGCGAGAATATCCTGTGGCTGTTCCACGACACAAATAATGCTGTTTTCCCTTGTTTTACTTGTGCAAACCGGGCATTTTTCCTCATCGGCAATGTTGTAACAGATTGAGCACAGCCGGGTGCCGGTCTTTATAGCAGTGATGGCATTTGCCAGGTTGTAAACATCCTCTTCATTTGCTCTTAAAAGGTAGTATGCCAGCCTTTGAGCGCTCCTGGGGCCTATTCCAGGCAGTTTCCCAAGTTCGCTTATCAGCCTGGAAACCGAGCCGGTGATTGCTTTATAACCCTGGTTCAATAGAGCTCTCCCTTACTCGGTAAGCCCCGGTACTTTCATGCCGCCGGTAATCTCTGAAAGGCGCTCGTTGGATACTTTTTTGGCTTCATCCAGGGCTCCGGTGACTGCTTTCAATACCAGCTTTTCAAGGTTTTCGGGTTTGTCCGGGTCAATTACGGAAGGATCTATTTTTATTGAAAGTACTTTTTGTTGTGCGTTTGCAGTTACTTTTACGGCACCGTCACCGGCGGTGGATTCAACTTTGGTTTTGGCCAGTTCTTTCTGTGCCTTTTCCATTTTGGATTTTAATTCCATGGCTTGCTTGATCATTGACAGGTTCATTTTTCCTCCACGTTTGTTATTCTTGCGCCTAGTTTTTCCTGGGCAGCGCGGACCAGGTGGTTTTTCTCAGGTTCGTGAATGCACTGTATTGAAATCGTGCGGCCTAGATAGCTTGAGACAATCTGGCTGGCAGCTTTCTTATTGGCGGTGTTTTCCATTTTATCTTTATGTATTTTAAATTTGAAAGAAAGCACCAGCATGTCCTTTTCCAGAGACACAAGTTTAGCAGAACTGCGCATAAGAGCAGAAACGAGCCTGATAGTAGCCGGGGATGGGGCAGAAACCGAGCTTTGTTTGATTAAATCCGGGGCATTTTCAAGCATTTGAGCCCAATTCTGGGTGAGCAATTCATATTCCGAGCAGTTATTCAATGCGGGTGCAGCAGCAGTTGCAGGCTCCGCGCCAGCTTCAGGCTTTTCCGGAGCTTGTTGCTGTAACTCCGACTCTGTTTGCTCCGGGGCGGATTCAACTTCTTTTACAGGTTCAGAAATTTGCTTTGATGGTTTTACGGGCGATGAACTTTCTTTTTTAGAAGAAACCGGCCGGGTTACGGCTTCACTTGCTTCAGCTTTCGGGGGTTGTGATTGCGGATGGATGTCCAGCGTTGCATCTATAAAGGCTAATTCAAGGGGCAGAGTGGAGTGATTCTCGATCTTGATATCCCCAAAAAGCCGTACAACCTTCAATAAACGTTCCGGGCTGATGTTATTTGTCATGCCTTTTAACCTGGCGACTTCCTCGGTGGTAAAATCACCGGGGTTATCGCATCCGCTTTTTAGCAACAACAGCCCCCGCAAATAGAAGGTTATTTCCCGGCTGAATTGCTTCAGGTCAACCCCTTCATCTGCTGATTGGTTGATGAGCATCAGCCCGGCCGGGGTTTCGTAATTTACAATATGAGCTATCAACTGGAAGGCATATTCATGGCCGGTGTTGCCGAGCAGTGAACGTACCTGGTCAATGGAGGCGTTATTGCCGTAATAAGCATATATCTGCTCCAGCAGGTTTTCAGCATCTCTTAATGAGCCGGTAGCACTTCTGGCCACCAGGTTTAAAGCATCTGTTTCCATGTTCAAACCTTCTTCCCGGCATATATCTTCGAGTTTATTTACGATGCTGGTGTAGCTCAAACGCTTGAAATCAAAGCGCTGACAGCGGGAAAGAATGGTGGGCAACAATTTGTGAGATTCAGTTGTGGCAAGAATAAACATTACCCGGGGCGGTGGCTCCTCAAGAGTTTTGAGCAAAGCATTTGAAGCACTGGTGGAAAGCATGTGGACTTCATCGATGATATACACTTTATACCGCCCTTCGCTGGGCGAATAGGCGACCTTTTCTTTAAGAGAGCGTATATCATCAACTCCGGTGTTGGAAGCTGCGTCTATTTCGATAACGTCCATGCACCGGCTTTCAGAAATTGCCTGGCACATACTGCACCGGTTGCAGGGCTCTGTGACTCCGTCGCTATTTAAACAGTTAACGGCTTTTGCCAGTATCCTGGAGGTGCTTGTTTTGCCTGTGCCACGGGGGCCGCAAAAAAGATATGCATGGGATACGCGGCCCTTTTTTAAAGCGTTGACAAGCGTTTGTGTAACATGCTCTTGCCCTACAACATCACCCAGGTTTTGAGGGCGCCAGCGACGATAAAATACTTCGGAACTCATAAGCCTGTACTATTATACTCCAAACTAGTTCTTCTGCCCAAAAACAATATTTCTCCGGTGGAAAATAACAATAATTTTATAGTAACAGACCGGAGGTGCATCCATGGTTAAAAAGTTTTTCTAATGTAAAAGGCCTTACTCTTACTAAAGCAAGGCCTTTTGACGGTCTAAACTTATATTAATTTAAAGCAGAGAGGGGATGTCTCGAGATGAGTCATCAATGCTTTGCAGCTTGGACTCAACATCTTTCTGACGCTGCTTGATAACGGGTATCAGACTTGTTGATTCATTATAATAACGCCTTACTTTTTCAACATCACTGAGCTCGGAAAGTATCAGGGTGACGTTTAACTGGCCGATCTCTCTTGGATAATCGCCGTTGCGTATAATGGCGTTCGGTGCCATGTCTTTGAGCCAATCACCTATCTCCTTTACCAGATCCATATTAATTTCTTTAGCCGGACCGGAGATCAGGTAGAGCGCCCTCGAGGCATCTTTAGGGTTTACGTGAGTTGATATTTCCCCAACAGCTTCGTCCATGGCCTGGATACCTTTATGGGTTTCAGTGCTCTTGGCCCGGAAGCTGCCCATACCGGAGAAGGGGTTTTTAAAGCGATTGATTTTGGATTCCCCATAGCCCAGTACGGTCCATCCCAGCAGTGTCTGGATGATATCACCTGCATCAAGGGTTTTGGCTCCAACGAACTTGGAGCGTTTTTCTTCACCGGCACATAGAAGGTTGTAAAAGGGGGCTACAATCATAGAGTTGATTTGGGAAAGGTTGTTCTTGAGGGAGAAGTCTTTTCGTACGTAACGCTGATTGTCAATCAAAAGGACCGCGTCGGCTATGGAATAGGTGGATTTCAAGCATACAGCGGTGTTGTATATGGTGCGTTCTTCGTTTTGCTCTTCGTGCTCAAATGGCAGAATTACCATGGCATACACCGGTTTGTCGGGATAGCGTTCTTTAATGTACTGTGCCATTACCGGCATTGATCCTGAGCCTGTACCCCCGGCGGCACTTGCCACGAGCAAAAAACCGTCCGTTTCATAAAAATTCTTGGTGTTTCTAAGGGCATCGACTACTTTATCTGCATCTTCTTTGGCGATTTCAGCGCCGAGTTCGTTTATTTTGCCTACCCCGTGTCCACCGGTTTTGCGGCCACCGATAAGGATGCGGTGCTGGTAGTCTGCCTTTATGGTAGAAAGCCCGGATAAGTCAGCTGCATCGGTATTGACGGCAAATATCCCGGGGGCTACGTCAATACCTCTTTGGGCTTTGGCTTTTTTGTTCAGGCGGGCAAATTCGTCGCCGATTCGACTGCCTGCTTGTCCGAAACCAATAACAACCAATTTCATATCTTAACTCGACCTCCATTTATTATTTACGGAGCTTGGCTATTTTAACCCTGCTTATGTTTGAGTGTCAAACTTGGCCTACAAGCCTTTAGAGCCTATAAAAGCGCTTAAATCAGCCAGGCGGTTGCAGTAGCCCCATTCATTATCGTACCAGCCAAGGAGTTTAACCATATTACCTCCGATAACTATAGTACTGAGACCGTCAACAATGCAACTGGATGGGTTGCCGATGAAGTCACTGCTTACCAGTGGCTCGTCGGAATATTCAAGGATTCCATTGAGATAGTCATTTGCGGCTCTATTAAGCACCTGGTTTACTTCATCCCTGGTAACTTCACGATTGACGTCAACCACCAGGTCGATTACCGAAACGGTAAGCACCGGTATCCTGTAAGCCATTCCGTGCAGTTTACCCTTAAGTTCCGGGATTACCTGGGTTACCGCTTTGGCAGCACCGGTAGTGGTGGGGATTATGTTGGCGGCTGCTGCACGGGCGCGCCTGAGGTCTTTATGAGCCATATCCTGAATGCGCTGGTCGTTGGTGTAGGCGTGTATGGTGCTCATCAACCCTTTTTCGATGCCGAAAGCCTGGTGCAGAACTTTGGCCAGTGGCGCAATGCCGTTGGTTGTACAGGATGCATTGGATATCACTCGATGTTTGACGGGGTCGTATTGATCTTCATTTACACCCAGAACCAGAGTAACGTCTTCATTTTTTGCCGGGGCTGATATAATCACCTTTTTGGCTCCACCGTTGAGGTGGGCAGCGGCTTTGGTGGCGTCGGTAAAAAGACCTGTAGCTTCAATTACTATGTCTGCTCCAGGCCCGGACCAGTCAATTTTTGCGGGGTCCCTTTCAGCCATCACCTGTACTTTTTTACCATCAATGGTAATTTCGCCATCACTGCTTTCTACGCACCCTTTGTAGCGCCCGTAGGTTGTATCCCACTTGAGAAGATGGGCGTTGGTTTGAGCGTCGGTAAGATCATTGATGGCTACAACTTCCAGCTCGTTATCGTGAAACTGGTTGATGGCCCTCAAAGTAAGTCTTCCGATGCGCCCGAAACCGTTAATGCCAACTTTAACTGTCAAATTATCTGGCCTCCTTTTTATTTTCTCTTAGTATTTTACTCTGTTCCAGCATATCAATAAAGGCCTCCAGCCGGGTTTTTGCATGTTGATTTAAATAAAAATCACTTCCTCCCTCTAAAGTAAGGATGGGCAAGTCAAGGGTTTTTTTGAAGATAATATCACCGATCGCCCGGTGGCAGAAGGACTGGACATAATGTATTATGCCATCTATTTTTCTTTTGCTGGCTTCATGTATTATATCAGCAATTCTGTAATTAATCCGGTAGGGATAAGTATAATGGCTGTACTGTTCTGCCAGGTTGTTTCCCGGTACGGGCATAGCGAACTGTCGCTGGGTCTCATTATATACAATTCTTGCATTATTCTTTTCGACATAATCGTAAAGAGAGCGTCCTAAAACGGGAGGCACACCAATATACGCCAGCCTTAATTGCCCGGAATCATAGGGCTGTCGGGTTCGGGCTTCCTCGACCAGTTGCAGTACATCCTGCCTGTACTTTACATAATCTTGATTAAAGTCAGAGGAAGAGACCAGCCAGAAATGGTTTTCAAACCCGCTTACTTTGTCTTCCTGCCAGGTCAATCTGTCAAGCTCCAGGGCTAATTCACGAACTGGTTTGAGCCTGGTTCGAATTGATTCTGCCTGTGAGACCCTTGTACCGAGTTCGCTTGACATTTTTTCCAGGACCTCTTGCATTTGATGCGTATCGGGTTCGGGCGGGTATGCAAAAGAAATGGTTTCAATGCCCAGTGAATTTAGCACCTCCATAAGCATGAGGGTGTTGGAGCAATCCCCGGTAGTAACGCACATGACGTGGCGGATGTTGTATTCCAGGCAGGCGCCGTATATACCTTTTATCCAGGTACAGGTGTTTAATGGAAAACCATCTTTTTCAGCTAATTCAACCAAATGCCCCGGGTCAGAGTGGCTGATAAACAAATTGTTAAGGTCTACCGGCCGGTATCCGGCTGCAATCAGGCACTCAACTGGGACAGTAGTGGTAATTCCGATGGGCTTCATGGCAAATTGTGAAACATTTCCCCGGGTAAAAACCGGGGTTTGCTCCAGATGTTTTTAATTGTCTTTAAACGGTTTTGCCGGTCACTGGCCCAAACAATGTAATACAGGGATGTATGCCGGGGCCGGGCTGGGTTTAGGCCCTCGACATAACGGTAACCCATATTCTTTAAATTTGTAATATAAATCTGTGCCAGCTTATTGGGCGCCCTGTACCCTGGAGTTTGACCGGAAATTATTTCATCGCGGACTGTTTCCCATGCATTGGAACCAAAAAAGCGGGTTATAGAGCGCCTGCATTCCGGGCGGGTAATGTTTTTAATCAGGGCGGCTTCAACCGGCAGTAAAAGCAGCATATCCGTTCGATGCCCCTGCCAGTCCTTGGAGCAGTTGATGATTTTTTTCATGGTTGTCCAGCGCATGCATCGATAGCCTGGAGGGTCGGCAATACATAATATGCTTTGAGAGCGGGGTATGGAGTCAAAGATCCGGTGCAACGTATGGTCATGTATGATATTTTCTTTGAAAACCAGTGCTTTTTTACTTAAATCGCTGAAATCATAATCGGCTACTGTTTTGTGAAGCGCAACAATGTACCGGCTGAACTTTGCCTTTAGATCAATTGCTCTCCAGGCTGGCGAGGGTATAAAAGCGCCGGTCTTTTTACATATAACACCCTGCGGCCTGGCAAAAAGCTCCAGGTAGCAGTGCTGCTCGGCCTGGATATTTTTTGTGTATCCCTCCAGAAATTCCCCCAAGCATTCAAGCTTATTGCAAACCGGTCTGGAAGCCGGTTGAGGGTCGGGCTGTTTTTTCATTTGACTCTCCCCTCAAGTTATAAAGTGCATCACCTGCACAATAAATAGCTCTCGAACCGAGCTCGGACTCAATTTTAAGAAGGCGGTTGTATTTGGCAGTGCGTTCACTCCGGCAGGGAGCCCCGGCTTTGATTTGACCGGTGCCCAGGGCAACTGCCAGATCGGCAATTGTGGTGTCTTCGGTTTCGCCGCTGCGGTGGGAAATAACTGCTGTAAACCCGGCATTTCTGGCCATGTCTATTGCCGCAATTGTTTCAGATAGGGTGCCTATCTGGTTTAATTTGATGAGAATTGAATTGGAGGCGCTCGATTGAATGCCTCTCTCCAGGCGCTTGATAGAGGTCACATACAGATCGTCACCGACCAGCTGAACTTTGCCGCCTATTTTGCTGTTTAGCATTTGCCAGCCTTCCCAGTCATCTTCATCCATGCCGTCTTCGATGCTAATGACCGGATAGTCGTGGATTAATTTAACATAATAATCTACCATTTGAGGCCCCGGGAGAGTTACACCTTCGCGTTCGAGAATATAATTACCTTCACGGTAAAACTCACTGGCAGCTACGTCCAAAGCCAGGTAACAATCCCTGGCCGGTTTGTAGCCGGCTTTTTCAATCGATTCAATGATTATTTCAATGGCAGCAGTGTTTGATGCCAGGGCAGGGGCAAACCCACCTTCATCTCCAACTGCTGTATTAAGGCCGCGATTGCCCAGCAATTCTTTTAAATGATGATAAATTTCAACACTCATCTGAAGGGCATGCGAGAAGCTCTCAGCCCCGACAGGCATCAACATAAATTCCTGAAAATCGGTAGAACCGGCAGCATGCCTGCCACCGTTTAAAATGTTAAACAAAGGAACCGGTAGAACCGGGTTTATTTTTCTGCCCAGGTATTTATAAAGGGGTTGCTTGGTACTGGAGGCTCCGGCATAGGCGACTGCCATCGATATACCCAAAATGGCGTTGGCTCCGAGGCGGGCTTTATTCTCGGTGCCATCAATTTCAATCAGCCGTTTGTCAATCTCTTCCTGAGCGGTGACATCCATGCCTTTAATTGCCGGGCTCAGAATGTTTTGTACGTTGGAGACAGCTTTCAATACACCCTTGCCAAGGTAACGTTTCGTGTCTTTATCCCTTAGCTCTATCGCTTCGTGCTTGCCGGTACTGGCTCCCGAGGGAACCATGGCCTTGCCTGAAAAGCCTTCTTCAGTAATTACTTCAACTTCAATGGTAGGATTACCTCTGGAATCAAGAATTTCACGGGCGTTTAATTCCTTAATTGCCGGCATAAAGTGTATTATCCTCCAAGTTGCAAACTCATCATTTCAACGGCCAGGTCTACCGCCCCCGCCGGTGAATCAACGCATATTATTGATTTGTCCTCTTTATTGTTGCGCCAAATGCACCAGGTATTCAATCCGATTACCGGGATTCCATTTTGTAAAGCATAACTGATTTCCGAAAGCGTGCCATAACTGCCGCCGACTGCAATAACGGCGCGGGCAGTTTTAACCACAATCATATTGCGGGCATGGCCGACCCCGGTTACTACAGGTATGTCGACAAAGCTGTTGGCGGTTTCATGGCTATCACCCGGTAGGATGCCAAGTGTAAGGCCGCCAGCCTGTTTCGCACCCCGGCAGGCGGCTTCCATCACTCCGCCCAACCCACCACAAACAAGAATAGCCCCCCTGAGTGCGATTTCCCTTCCGGTTTCCTCGGCCCGTGCGAGCTCCTCCTCGTTGGCCTGGGAGCCTCCAATCACGGCGATAATCTTTTTATTTTTCATAATAAGTTTGAGCGATTATAGCATTAGCTTTGTGGCGGGGTAAAGGACCTGTTGAAGCGGCTCATGGCCACATCCATGCCTTCCTCTATAATCGACTCCAGCGCTTCACTGACCTGTGGCAACACTTGATCTGCCAACCTTGTTTCTTCAGGGGTTAATTCGCCCAGAACATAATCAACTATACCGCTTTCGCCACTCTGCTGGTCGGGCCGGCCGATGCCGATTTTCAGCCTCATAAAGTCACGTGTACCCAGGCAACTGGTAATAGAATTTATACCTTT